>NBMH01000214.1 GCA_002084875.1 Anaerolineaceae bacterium 4572_78
CACTTTGACATCTTGGACACTTAATTTGACTTTTTTGATTTTCCATGCTTTTATTATATCTTGATTGTTTCTTTTTCGCAAATCACTATCTTTACAGGACTACCCGTGTTTTAACCATAGCAGGGCTCATTACCTGACTGATTTAATTATTTTATATTCAAAGGAGAATAGATAATGGAATTTCAATTGAATGAAGAACAAAAAATGTGGCGGGATGTTGTTCATAATTTCTGTCAAAAAGAAGTCGCCCCACGAGCGGCACAAACAGACCATGAGGCAAAAACACCGATGGATATTATTAAAAAAATGGCTCCCATTGGTTTGTTAGGATTGCCTGTCCCCGAAGAAGATGATGGACCTGGTCTTGATTATGTTTCAATTGCCATTGCAATTGAAGAACTAGGGCGGGCATGTGGTAGCACGGCTCTATCTATTGCGGCTCATAGTGGGCTTGGACTTAATCCAATTATCAGATGGGGAACTGCCGAACAAAAAGCAAAATATATCCCTCAACTCATGTCAGGTGATTATCTCGGCTCATTAGCTCTCACTGAACCTAGTGCGGGTAGCGATTTGGTCAATGGTGTGAAGACAAAAGCTGTGCTAGACGGTGATACATGGGTAATCAATGGTAGCAAAGCATGGATTACCAATCCTAGTTTTTCCTCGTTTATAACAACATTATGCCGTACAGATGAAAATGCCAGAACACGCGGCTTTAGCATGATAATCGTTGAGGTTGATAGAGAAGGTTTGATTATCAGTCCACCTGAAAAGAAGATGGGCTTGAAGGGTTCGCCTACGAACATGCTAAGTTATGACAATGTTCGTGTCCCAAAAGAAAACTTACTTGGTGAAGAAGGACGAGGTTTACATCAAGCATTAGCTACATTAGATGTAGGGCGTATCACCATCGGGGCAATGGCTGTCGGTTTGGCATTCGGTAAACCGATTGGACAACATCAAAGCATTCAAAATAAAATCGCTGACATGGCAACCCTTGTCGAAGCATCTCGACTACTTGTTTATCAATCTGCATGGTTGAAAGGCAATGACAAGCCATTCACCACTCAAGCGGCAATGGCAAAACTGTTCGCCAGTGAAGCCTCTGAAAAAGCCGCTTTCGAGGCGATACAAATTCATGGCGGCTACGGTTACAGTCCCGAATATCCTGTCGAACGCATCTATCGTGACCAACGCCTGCTTTCAATTGGTGAAGGAACTAATGAGATTTTACGCATGGTCATCGGTCGAAAGGTGTTAGCAGGAGAATAGGAAGGACAAAAAATGACTATAAAAACCCCTGACTGGGTAAAGCATGCTGTTTTTTATCAAATTTATCCTGACCGATTTGCTCGCAGTCCACGCACCAAGCACCCAAGGGGAATCACATTCAAAAAATGGGGTAGTCCACCTGAAGAGCAAGGCTATCAAGGTGGTGATTTGTACGGTGTTGTGGATAAGTTAGATTACCTAAAAGATTTGGGAATCACAGCTTTATATCTTAATCCTATTTTTTCATCTGCTAGTAATCATGGCTACCATACTTTTGATTACATGCAAGTCAACCCTTTGCTTGGCGGGAATGAGGCACTTCGGGAGTTGTTAGATGAAGCACATGCTCGCAACATGTACGTTGTGCTTGATGGAGTGTTCAACCATGCTAGTCGTGGTTTTTGGCCCTTTCATCATGTGCTTGAGAATGGTGAAAAATCACCTTATATTGACTGGTTCACCATCTATGATTATCCTTTGCGACCTTATTCAAGTACGAGAAGGAAACCAGCCAACTACGCTTGTTGGTGGAATTTGCCCGCCCTGCCTACATTAAATACCGATAATCTTGGTGTGAGAGATTACATATTTGATGTGGCTCGATATTGGATTGAATTTGGCATTGATGGCTGGCGATTGGATGTTCCCGAAGAAATCGACGATGACTCGTTTTGGCAGGAGTTTCGGCGTGTAGTCAAGGGTGCTAATCCTGAAACTTATATTTGCAAAACTCTCCGTCCTCATTATCATCCAGAGGGACTTCCTCTCAAAAAACGAGGTGTGAAAAAATTTGCCAAATTGATTGACCACATGCACAGTCTTTATGATTGGGAAATTAACCATGTTCAGTTAAATCTCCTTGACAGTCATGACATGGCACGAGCTTTGTGGATAATGGACGGTGATAAATCTGCTTTGCAGTTGTGTGCCTTATTTCAAATGACAATGCCTGGGGCTCCATGCATTTACTACGGTGACGAAATTGGTTTGTCAAGTGACGGCGACCCGCATTGTCGAGGGGCATTTCCATGGGAGAATGAAGATGCATGGGATAAGGACTTACTAACCTTTTACAAAAAAGCTACTGTCTTAAGACATGATAATCCTATCTTGCGAACAGGCACATTTCAACAATTGTATGCTAAAAGTGATGTGTATGCATTTCAACGTCAACTGGATGAACAACAAGCTATCGTTGTTTTCAATGCGGCAACAAAATCTAAAAAAGTAACATTGCCACTGCCTGACATCGAATCAAAAACTTTCACTGAAATATGGCAGGAAGATAATGAGCAGTTATATCAAGTCAAAGGAAATAAACTTGAGGTGACTGTACCTGCCCGTGATATATTTGTTTTGATAACAAGTGGTTAATGCCCAAGTGATTAAAAAATTGAATTTTAAAAAAACATATAACTGGAAACACTTTGCCGCTTCACTTTTTCTAATATTAGGCATTATGGCTACAATTGCAGTTTTGATATTTGATGGCAAGCGGCTTCTGGAGTATTCATTTCATTTAAACCCTAGTTTGGTAGTATTTTCTATCATAATTGGATTTAGTGGATTAATATTTATTGTTCCTGCCTGGCATTTAATTTTAGCCCGTTTGGGGAAAAGTATTAGCTATTGGGATGATTTACGAATTTATTGTTATAGCTTTATCGGTTATGCGATTCCAGGTGGGATATGGTCATTTGTTGGGCGGGCAGCTTTATATGAACGGGAGGGTGTGTCTGCTGTTCAAGTAACTGTAGCAGGAGTAATTGAGATGATGTTAATTGGTGTTGCAGGCTTGATTGTTTATGGTGGCACACTTTTTTTTCATGAAAGTGAGCAATTATGGCAACGTCCTGAAATTGCCATCGGCATTGCTATTATTGCTTTAATTATCATTCAACCTCCTATTTTTAATTATATATGTCAATTTATCTTGCAACGATTCAAGCAGACTACAGAGTATACTATTTCACTTAGTTACACCGATTTAGCAATTATTCTTAGTTTAGAAATTGTAGTAATTATTATCGGTGGGACAGCAATTTATTTTTTGTTAAAAAGTTTTGTTGCCACAACTAGCGATTTGTACATTACAATGGTTAGGGTGTGGGCTGTTGGGGTGGCAGCTGGGCATTTACTTTTTTGGTTTCCAGGTAAACCGATTTTGCGTGATGGAGCAATAGTATTAACTTTAAGCCAAGCAATAACTCCTTCATTAGCTCTTATTTTTGTCATAATTGTTCGTTTGTGGACAATTGTTTCAGCCATAATTGCCTTTGCCATTGCATGGCTTATCCTGCGTCCTAAATCACAGTACTTGTAATCACGTAGGGGCATGCGGCCGCACGCTAGCTATAATCAAGATTTTTGGAGCGAAAAAACTTGCTTTTTCATGTCAAGGCAAGCTTCAACGCTCCATCGCAATTGGAAATTGCGGCTACGAAATTCAAAAACATTATCTGAATATCTATATCACCAAGCAAACTCTTACGATGGCTATAGGTATCATTGAGAAGGGACTTCTTTTTTGACTTTTTTCGTATACCTTGTGAGAATATTACCTTTGCTTAAATTCTATCATCCCATCCAACTTCTCAGTACTGCGGTAGACCAACTTTTTTATCTGGCATGGTTGATGTACACTATCGAAGTGATGAATTAAATCAAATAACAAGGAGTGACTGGCAATGGCGGAACCAGGTTTTTATTCAAAGTCGCTTGGACAACCCCGCTCCGCTAGCACTATGGCTGAATAATGACACGAAAAATTATAAATGTATTTGCTCTAGCAATAATTTTTATTGGATTTGGTTTGAGAACTTATCAGTTAGGAAATGATAGTTTTTGGAATGATGAGGCAGGCCAAGCTATTGCAGCTATTCAACCTACAGTTGGTGAAATGTTAGCTATAATACGGTCACATGCAATGGCTATGCCTTTTGATTATTTTGTTTCAAGAGGTACCAGCATTGTAGGTGTTATGGAAACAATTATGCGTTTCCCTTCTGTCGTATGGGGAACATTGACACTAGCTTTATATTTTGTTTTTTCCAAAAAACTATGCCAACCCAAAGTTGCCTTACTAACAACTTGGTTACTAGGTTTGTCTGCATACCATATACATTATTCACAAGAAATGCGCTTCTATTCTGCATTATCATTTTTTTATATACTTTCAACACTTTTTCTTTTTAGGTACATAAATCAACCATCCAAATTAACCTGGGGCTTATTTATTTTTACGACATCTCTCGGTTCATATTTTCATCCCTATGTATTGTTATCTATAGTTAACGGTTTTCTATATATAGCTATTATATATCCCCCAGCACGAATCAATGATAAGAAATTACTAGCGTTAGTTGTTAGTTCTATAACTTTAGGCATTACATTTCTACCAGGATATTTATATTTTGGTGCAGATCAAAATTATGCTTACGATATTTTCCAATATGGTGGATCACTAATTCAAATTCTTGCTTATGGATTAGGCTGGAAAGTTTTCCCTTACACAGAGATATCACCCACATTTGGAATTTGGGAATTACTGAATATCGGATTCGCTGGTGTAGGGACAATCGTAGTTTATACAAATTACAAATATTATAAAGAATTTGTCAGTATTATAATTAGTGTTTTTATTCAAATAGCACTGATTATTTTAGCAGATTGGATTAAAGGATATTGGTTTATTTCAAGACAAATTGTTCACCTAATGCCAATTGTTATGATATTGACATCAATTGGAGTTGTAGGCTTAGTAGAATATCTATCTAGACCGTTTAAATTTTCATCAGTGAAAAATTTTGCTTTTGTAGGAGTGATGATAATTTTTGGTTTATCTGCTGTACCGAGATTGACTGATTATTACAATTTTCAAAAAAGCAATGGTAGGCAAATTGTTTCTGAACTCATACAGAAGTCTAAAACAACCGAACCAATATTTGTAATTCCTGGTTATGAAGAAAAAATTTATCGGTTTTATTTACTTCAAACGACTAGCTCGAATGATATTATTCAAGAACTAAAACCAACTAGCTGGGAACAATTACAGTATGACACCTCAAAAATACCAGGAGATATTTATTTGATTACTACTGCTTTAATGTCTGATGAACAATACAATCATTTAGAGTTATTAGGATTTACTCCACTACTACAGCCAGAGGTTGGTTGGCATGGTTCTCGATTATTGCTTGTGAGATATCAACAATAGTAATACTTAAATTAGGTAATTATTCATTCCCCCTCTTCGTTTCAAGTTTGGGAGGGTACAGATATGACCACAGATAATAAGAACACCTACAAATTCAATTTTTTGGAAAAATTAAATTTATAATACAAAAAATAACCGAAAATTACTATAATCATCCTTAATGATTATTGCAAACGCCTAGGAAAAAACTTAACAGTTAGTACTTAAAATATTTTGTAAATTTTGTTGGCGGTGGTCGAGTACCACCAAATTAATAATCAATTTTTTCTCTTATATAGCTGAAATAAAAAATTTACGTAAGGAGTAAATTATAATGAAAAAGTCTTATTTGTTTTTAGTTTTTCTACTTTCGTTAGTCTTGACGCTTAATGCGTCGTTGGTCAGTGCGGAAGAACCGCCCGACATGATTACTGACTTCCAAATCCAAAACTTGGATTCAAGTAAAGATGCCACTGTAACAATTACCTTCTACAAAGCTGATGGCACTGTAGCCGCTACTATTTCAGATGTGGGAATTGATGCTGGTGGAAGTGTGACCTACGTCGTTGCTGACTTCCCCGCGGGAGTTGGTGACTCGTTTGAAGGCTCTGTGGTGATAAAATCAGACACGCCTGTTGGTGCCATTATCAACTTGTTTGGTTCAGCTATCAAAC
>NBMH01000040.1 GCA_002084875.1 Anaerolineaceae bacterium 4572_78
TCAACGCCTGGATCATAAGGAATACATGGTAATTCTGGAGGTGTCTCATCATCTAAATAGATTGCAAAATGTGATGGGTCACTTAATAATTTGCTGATATTTTCAGAGACCATGAAGTATTGATATTTAGCATCAGAATTAACATTTCTATCAACAAATCGGTCGCCGCGTAACAGCGTGGGTTCAACAGAATCATTGTATGGATAGGCAAGAAATTCTCCTATTCCATTCCCTTCCATGCCACGATAGATATAGTATCCGCGTAAACCCCAGCTACGGCTAGGGTCCCATGTAAGTTCAATGTTACCTGAACCTGATTCTGCTTTGAGGTTACGTGGAGGTTCGGGGGCAACTGTGGGATAGCCATCGGGAATTTCCGATGTTTCACCTTGAATCCAAGTCGGTAAGAATATCGTCAGTAACAAGATGACGCTACCGACGATGGTCATTTCAAGGATTTGTTTTAACCCAAATTTGGGTGTTTCTTTTGTTTGTACGTTAGTCAAGAGATTTTTTCTCCTTTAATTTTTTGTTAAAATATTGATAGTTAAATGGCGATTAGTGAGCTTATATGCACCTCCGTTCCTGCCACATGCCAAAAGGTAATTGTAATTTTTTCACTGGTTACGGAGTTCAACTCCGTAACCAGTGAACCCTACTAGAATAAACTATTTTAATACAATCGGCAAGTAAATGAAGTTTTCTTCTCCTGCCTCGCCAACTGAAACAGAACTTTGACCTAGTTCAGTTTTTACATCCTGTTGCAAGGATGATGTTTCAAAGTCCTGACTGTAGGTGTCGTTCAAATCAGCACATGATAAGACTAATGGACTTGATTTCCCATTTTGAGCACTGTCCTTAATCTTGAAATCCACTGTTACCAGTTCAGCACTGTTCACGCCTGAACCTAAGCCTTGATTGGTACCACTTTGGATTTGTCCTAAACCAATCTTGACTGTACCAGCAGTCTTGCTATTGCTACTTAACACAAAACCTTTGCCATTAGTATCACTGCCCAATTTAACATCACTAACTTCTAGCAATGTCGGGTCATAGTTTACACACAAATCGGCACCCGCTAAGATGTCGCCGTTTTTGTCAATGTTAATTGGCACTGAAACTGTACTACCTGGATTGCCATGGAAGGAAGCTACTTTGCTTACCCCATTGGCATCGAAATAAGGTGTACCAAAAGACACGTTTACTTCAGAACCAGCTCGCTTCATGAGCATCTTAAGGATTTTTGCACTCGGTACGGTATCTAAACCAGTGGAAATACGACTAATCAAGGCAACATCTGCCGAGTCGATACGTTGGTCACCGTTGACATCACCTGCATTTCGTTGGTCATCACTTGGCGAAATTAATGCTACAGCTATCTGCAAAGCTATATCAACATCTGTATTATTAACAACACCATCACCGTTTAAGTCACCAAAGATGAACGTTGCTTGTACCCTGAATTGACCCGAATCTAATGCCAATGGCACTGTGGTATCTGACGTACCTTGTTCTGTGTAGGGATAGACATTGGTTCGTGCTTCAACGATGATTAATGGGCTTGAACCTTGTACACCTTGTTCACCTACGACCTTAAGATAGACTTCAAAAAGTGTTCCATCACCATAGAGAGTATCTGGCTCACCAACTATGCTAGTATCATGAAGGATAGTAATTTTAACCGTTCCTGTTGGGCTTGCAGATGGTTCCTCTATGGCAGATATGAATTTATATTTTTGAGTAAGGGCGGTGCGACCTACTGCACTGTTGGTACTGGCTAGGATTTGGGCATTTAAGACACTCTTTTGATAACGGACAAAAATATCCGAGTCACCAATTGCTAAGTTATTGGCATTGGCAATCTTAATCGGCACCGTGATGACAGTGCCATTTTTACCATAACTGTTTGGAATGACCAAATTTAGCTGACCAACTTGAGCATGGTCACTGCTAGAAAAACCACTCTCACTGCTACCAGCTACAGCCTTCACTGCATAGTAGTAGTCAATATCTGAAGTTAGTCCCGTGCTATCTTCGTAGTAATTATCGGTAACCGTGGCACTGTTAATCTTTTGAGCAGTAGCCGCATTAAAACTACCTTCACTACGATAAACATTGTACCCTTCGATATTGTAGCTGGTGCTAGGTTGCCATTCAATAACAATACTGCTAAACCCTGAACGAGCATCGATATCCGTAGGAGTATCTAATTGAACTTCACATTTCGGGATAAGAACTTCGGTCTTATAAGTGTTCTCCGTATCAAAATCAACGGAGGCTGAAAGTGTGACTGTTGTTCACTAACCACATCGAAGCATTAAATTCTAAACCATCACATGTTACCTCACTAGGTGCTTCTAGCCATGCTTCACCACCACCTTCGCCTGCTAGACCGTAGTAAGTGGCAAAACTTACATTTTCTAAAGCGTTGAGTGGTACAGGATTCCAGTAAAGTGCTACCGCACTGTCTTCAGTAACAAGGGCTGTTGTGTCAACAGTGTAGTCCCATTCATGCCAGTATAAGCCGTCAGTTTGTCCTAAGTCGGCATTACCCCAACGACCAATAATAAATCGGTCGGGAGGCGTAGTTCCTGTTCTTAATGTTCCTTGTGCCTTGAGAGCATTGGCAATAAAATTAGCAGATTCAAATGCTCGCCAATATTCAGGTACGTCATCACCGACAAATTCAGTTTCATAAATTACTTGCCCAACATCAGGGATGAAGTACGGTGCTCCATCATTGCTACCAATCCTAACATCCATCATCGACCGTAGACCAACCTTAATTGGTTCGGGGTTAAAACTGGTAATGCTATACTCAATCAGAACAGTATCCTTACGTTCGCTGTGTTCATTTTCAATAATGCTTACATATTGCGATACTTCTAAACCGAAATCTTTGCTAAACCATGTAGTAACAACTGTGTCATCCTCGTCAATGAACGGAGGTTGGTCAGGTCTAAATTCGCTTAAATCAACATCGGTGATATTACCATCGATCTCTTCAACACGTAAAGTTGCATAAGAACTCCACATGTCACTGTAACCGTCTTGCTCAAAACCATATAGCAAACCTTTATGCTCATCACCTGTGATATCAGGGTCACCATCGGTTGTACCAATGGAAAACGTACCTTTGGTAAGTCTCACATCAGTTCGGACAAAATCGTTTTTAGCATGCGGAGGAATTGGACATACGTTCAAACTCACATCATCAATCCAGTAGGTAGTAGGTAGATACTGGAGTTGTTTCACCTGCTACTTCAAATACAAGGTCAAGATTAGCAATGGTAAAATTAGATGGAATACTATATTCTTTTCGTATCTTCTCCCATTTACCTACAATTGGGTCATCGCCAATTGAACGCCGCACAGGCATTAACCTAGCGGGGATACCTGTCGTTTGTGTGAAGTAAACTACTAGGTTTTCAGTTGGTGTTTCTTCAATATATTGCCAGTACTCCAAGATTAGTGAACGGTCGCTATCATGCAAAACGAATGATTGTTTTATGCGACCACCAGCAGAACCACCAATGATACCCGAACTATCACCATCATGAATATGAGTGGCAGTGGAATAAAAACCTGCCGAACCTTCAAATAGCCAACCTTCTCCCACTGGTGCACGGTCGTCTAAGCCACCATCAATAAGTGCCTTGCGACACATTGCTTCACCTGAACACTTGGTGAGTAGCTTCACACCGTCAATATAGAAGCTCATCGGTTGCTCGCCGCCGACCACATCAAATTTAACAACTAAACTCTTATCCCGCAAGCCATAGATGAGTGGTGTGATGTCAAGCGTATAATATTGCCAGGTGTCTACCGTATCAGGTTTAACCATTTGAGCATGCAGAAGATTAAAATCTTGGTCTAGGAAGTTCACCAGTAATTCACCTGCCATGTCCGTTTGACGTAGAGCAAATTCAAAAGTAAGACTCCTTATGTCTTTTGGAAGTGGGACTTCTTGTGCAAGGAACATGGAAGAGCCTGGTGCTTTCGATGTCATGACAATAGAACGGTCTTTCGTATATTTTTCCTCAGTGGTAAAATCAACTGTTGTCCATTCATCCTCTTGAAGACCCGCCCAGTCATAAGTGCTTGACTCAAAGTCGCCATTTTTAATGAAGTTTTTATCTTCTTCACATGTTAGTTCTTCTACATCATCGGGGTCATAAGTAGAACATGGAATGGCCTCAAAGAAGACTTCATAGCCATCAATTTTTTGGTCACCATGTTTCGACTTGAGTTTAACATAATACGTACCTTCCTCTAAAGCTTCCTGTTGATTTTCACCACCACAGACACGTTGAATAGCAGGGAAAAGTCCATTATCATTATCGTTATAGCCGACAGGTTCAAGATCGCTTGTGTCAGTATCTGATTTTGAGAGCCACATTTCCATGTCACCTTCCATGCCGCCAACAAGGATGTTTACACCTGATTCTTCGGTCAAATCAAATATTAACCAGTCAGTATCACCTGCGGGCCAAATGCTATGAATTTGAATATCACCTGACCTGATTCTATTGGAACCACTAAATGAATTATCAGGTTCATATTCATCACTTGCTCCCTCTAGTGAGGTTTCACATGGTACTATCACAAGACCAAGTTCATACAATGGAATCTCTTCATCCTGTCCCCAATCGGCAGTCTTTACAAAATATTCACCTGGTAACAGTGCATCAAGGAAACATTCACGGTCAATGACAGCAAAATCGCCACCATCTGGTGATTGGTCATTGTATTCAACTTCACTGATGTCGCCGCCGATTTTCTCATACAGCCACATCTCTGTATCACCCGCAGGACCGCCTGTTCCTATGAACACATGCGACTCCTTTGTAATCACAAATGTAATCCAGTCAACGTCACCAACGGGTGAGATACTGTGTTGTTGCCATTCATGATTAGTAATAGGTCTAGCAAAACTGAAATCATGCACATCGTCTACATTGTTATCGGGTTCATGCTCATCAGTAGCCGCGGTAGAATCACATGGGAAACTTTTTAATTCGATGTCATAAGCAGTAATGATTTTATCGCTGCCCCATTCACCTGCTACAAAATAGTATGTACCACTTGGTAAACCTTCTGTTGTAGATATATCGCTCATTCCTGACGGAGGCGGGGTATGTGATCCATCACATCTCCACAGGATTTCAGATAGATTACCATTACCCGATTGGTCATTATAAGATATTGCAACACCATTGCCATCATACAACAATATTTCAGTATCATCATTAATGTTTGGACTATCTGTATTAATGGCAATCGCTGATTCTTCAGTCAATTCAAACATCATCCAATCATAGTCACCTACAGGGAAAATGCTATGTCTTTGCGAATTAAATGGTTCAATTGGCTTTGCTTCACTAGAAGTGCCATCAGGTTCGTATTCATCTTCTGCACCAACCGCTTGGCATGGATGAACATCTACTGAAACAAAATAAGCATCAAGGGCAATACCTGATGTTTCCTCCATTTTCAGATAGTATGTACCAGTGATTAACTTTCTATTATCAGTAGTCCCATCATTGAGCAATAGCCCATCACAATTCCACACGACCTCAAATGGATTAGAAACAAGCTCAGTCATGTTACTGTCATACAGAGTTACTGACGGAAGAGGTTCACTACCCCAAGTATTGAGGTAAATACTTGAATGTCCTGGCAAATCAAACATTACCCAATCCACATCACCCTCAGGGTGAATATTATGCTCTTGAGGCTCAAATGGTGTAATAGGTTTAGCTTCGTCAGATGTGTTATCTGGCTCATAAATATCCGCTTCGGCGGTGGTGGTATCACAAGGATTGGAATTGTATGTAATGGTGTAGTTATCAACCGTTTCACCTGCTAATCCCTTCATTTCTACAAAGTAAGCACCCGAGGGTAAACCAGGATTATCTGTTGAGGAGTCGCATCCCAACTCAATACTGGCAAATCCACTATCAGGTGTATCACTAGCGATTTCAGTCATAGTACCACCAGGAATACTCCTGTAAAGTATCATATGAGTATTACCAGCATCGCCATCTGTTATAATAGAAACACTTGATTGTCGAGGCAAATTGAACATTACCCAATCTTTGTCACCTTCAGGTAATATACTACGGTTTTGGGTTTCACCTAAGTCAATAAATTTTGCTTCGCCAGGATGATTGTCAGGTTCAAAATCATCACCAACATGTGGTGTTCCACAATGAATTGAGTTGAATTTAATGTCATAACTTGGGATTTCGCTATCTCCGTCCAATTCAGCAACTTCAATATAGTATGTGCCTGGTTGTAACGGTTCAGAATCACATGTGCGTTCAATGGTAGCAGACACACTGTCTGCACTATCACTATAGTCAATTTCCGCTACTGTACCATCTTTTAACCATACTTCAAAATCATCGCCAATATCGCCGATAACTTCTATGTGAGCATTTGATTCTTCCGCTAAATCAAAAGTAACCCAATCCGTATCACCAACAGGATAAATGCTATGAGTTTGTGCTACACCTTCTTCAATTGGTTCGGCTTCAGAATCGCTATTATCAGGCTCAAACTCATCTGCTTCAGCGACAGGTGGAGTACCACTGCATGCGTTAGGTTCAAAGTAAATGCTATAGTTTGCAATCTCATTGTCACTGCCCATTTCAGCGATTTTAGCATAGTATGTTCCGGCAGGTAGTGGGTCAGGAATACACTCTCGATGAAATTCAGCATGCGTACCCGCTGCCGTATCAGCCGCTACATAAGCAATTTCGGTGAGTGCAGCATCATAAATCCACATCTCGACTTCATCGCCGTCACCGCCAATGGCACCGACATAAATTCCTGATGTGGTAGTCAATTCAAATGTTACCCAATCTTCATCATCAGCGGGGATAATGGTATGGTCTTGACTACCAAAAGCCTCAATAGCTTTCGCCTCATTTTTGTTATTGTCGGGTTCATATTCATCGCCTGTAGGTGGTGTAGTATCACATGGAGATGCCTCAAAATAAACATGATAAGGGTCAACTCCTACTACGAGTTCGTCAGAAATGGAAATGTGGTATACCCCTGGCTCCAATGAAACATTTGAAGAACAGTCCCCAAGATTCACCTCAATATCTGAAGCTTGTTGCATTGCAATAACACTGGGAGTGGTAGAGTAAGGGTCATCAAGAACCTCTAAATATATTTCAGTAGTATCATCAGTGTAAGCATGGATGTATACTGACGAAGGTACTTCAAGGGTAAAAGTTATCCAATCAATATCACTGGCAGGTAACAGGTCACGCGTTTGTTCTTCTTCTGCCGAGAAAATTTCCGATGCCTCACCTGGTGTATTATCAGGTTCAAATTCAAAAAAGAGAAAGGTAATGTTTTACATTACGCATGTTAAAAAACCTCCATCAAAAAGTTATACAGAAAACAAAAAAAGTAAAGTAAGTTAAACAACAAAACCATACACCTTTTTCCAAATAGTGCAAATTTTGCTATAATGTTTTTGTACTCACTCAGCAATTTATCATAAAAATTTAAGACACAGGAGGAAAATGATGAAACTTTATCTAATAAGGCATGGGGAAAGTTATATCAACTTACCTGACTGGCAAAAAGGTTATATCGATGTGGGATTAACCGAACTTGGTCACCAGCAAGCACATGCTTTAGCAAAATGGTTGCCAAGTCATATTCCTACCATGAATTTTCTAATATCATTCCATATCCTTTGGGTGTATCATATCTGGTAATGTTGCCAAACGATATGGCAATTTTAATTGTTTAGTCATGGCAATCAAACGTGTTTCCAAAGTGAGATAGTGAGTTTCAAAATTTCTCGAAAATGGTTTATCTAAGGTAATGATAATATCAACACCCAACATATCATTTCTGGCATTTGTGCCATACGTACCAAGTGCCAAAATAATCGCATCCTCACGGGTAAAATTATATTTTCGTATGCGGCTTGCCCAACGTTTCAAGTATCGTCCCTTTTTTATTGGTTCAACCGTTTTTAAGAAACACTGAACAGCAGGAATATATGAAAAATGAAGGATAATATTAACAGCACTATACGTAATAAAGATATGATGATTATCTTTTACTAATCGTTGCCATATTTTTAAAGCGAGCTCTTGCTCTAAAAACATATTATCCAAATCATTCAATGCTTGGATAATTCTGCGGGCGACATTTTTATCGAGTAGATATGTAGGCATCTGGTTTTATCTCAACTTCGGGCATATCGTCAAATTCAGCAAAATACATTTCATTCCAAATACGTTCCTGTTCTGCATCAGGTAAGGCGTAATATTCCTTGACCGTGAAACCGCCTAAAAATGGTAAGTCCCCATGGACATATTCGCCATTCACTTCAAACTTTGCCATTTCTACCTTTGCCCAAGCAATGACATTATTATTAGCCTGAACTTGGTGCTTTTTTGTTTTAATATTAGCTATACCTTCTCGAATAATCGTTATTTTCCTTTATACGTCTGATGTGAAATTAAATACTAGCGTAAATGTACGAAATGAGGTAGAATAAAGACATCAATAACCAAATTAAGAGGAAAAAGATGTCAACAAAGTCGGAAATCACGGATACGGATTTTGGTATTGATATTTTGACTTATACTATCAATCCTTAGTTTCTTATTTTCACATCGGACGTACAATGTTTTCGTGTTTACTCAACAATTTATCATGAAAAATTAAGACATAGGAGAAAAATGATGAAACTTTATCTGATTCGGCATGGGGAAAGTTATGTCAACTTACCTGACTGGCAAAAAGGTTACATTGATGTGGGATTAACCGAACTCGGTCACCAGCAAGCACATGCTTTAGCAAAATGGTTGCCAAGTCATATTCCTACTATTGACATGCTATACACCAGTACCATGAAACGGGCACAAGAAACTGCTTCCTATATCGCCAAGACTTATGACCAACCTATTCATGAAGATGACCGATTACGTGAAGCGGGCAACAACCGTTCAGACCATACTCCATGGGCTAGCGAAGATTTACCTCACGAGGTTGCTGATTTTTGGGCATCAGAACGGCCGTTTTCATTATTTATTTTGCAAGAACATAGTGAAACATGGATGCACTTTCGTACTCGTGTGGGATTATTTATCGAAGACATGGTGGAGAATTACCGAGATAAAATTGTTGTCGCAGTTTGTCATGGTGGGGTCGTGACTGCTGCCTTTGACCATGTTTTCAATGTTGGTGCCTGGCAACAATGTGATATACGGAATCACAATACAGGCATCACCCACTTTGAATATGTAAACCTTCCTAACCGCGAAAAATGGTGGTTACACTACCATAATCGGGTTGAACACTTGTGATGATTATTCACTCTCACTTCATTACTCAGGGCGACTCAATGCTAGTTGTAGGGGCGTACGGCCGTACGCCCCTACTATTCAGGGCTTGGGATATTTTTCGATATGATTTTCAATCACGTGGTTGCAAACTGGAGCGAAAAAGCTTGCTTTTTCATGTCAAAGCAAGCTTTGACCCTCCAATTTATCTTGTCAAAAAATGACATTGAACAGCCCTGTGGGGGAGGGGTTAGGGGTGAGGGACAAAAACTTAAGGCAAAGTCTCTAAAGCTATGATTGCATCTGTAAAACTTGGGTTGGATTCTACAGCATGCTGAAACTCTAAATTTGCCATGTCTACATCACTCAAACCAAGATAGGCATAACCTCGTTGTAAATGAATTTCCTCGATTGAACCTGTCACTTCAAGAATAGGGGTCGTTATATCTAAAATTTGTTGATGTTCATCTGCCTCGTTCAATACATAAAGATGATTAAAATGATACCACCAAAAAAGGTCATGCATTGGAAAAGTAAGTGAACGCTCATAAGCTTTCAGGGCTAACTCATCATCATGAAGAAAAAAGTAACCTTCCCCTAAATTATAAAAGGCATAGCCATCCCCAATTGTTTGTGTTTCGGCAAAGGATTGAGCAAGGAAATGTTGATAGTTTGCTGTAACCTGCCAATTATTTCCCAAAATTTGCCTCACTTGCCTAGTTTGTTCTTGACGATAAACGGGGATGTATCCTCTCTGAAATGGTCGCCACCAAGCATCAAAGTCTTCTTCGCCTATCACCAAGCGAGGTCCGTCGTAAGAGTCATTGGTATAAAGAATACCCTGTTCACTGTCATAACCTCGCACCACACGATAATGTCCAACCAATTCATCATTCCGTTCTAGCCATTGATGAACAATTACTGGTATATCATTCGCCACTAGATGTTTAATAATTAAAATATTTCCATTCAAACGGTAAACACTTTCCAAACCAATTGAGGGAAAATAATCGACCAATTCGGATGGAGATACATTTTTATCACCTGGTCGCCCTTTAATTACCAATTCCACATCAAGTTGATTGATGGTCTTGCCAAAGAAACTTGCTGCCGCAGCCACAGCCACAGGACCACAATTATTCAAACTCTGATATTCATGTCTCATCGGCTCAAGATATGCTCGATTGGGCGGCGGCGGAAGTGGGGTTGGAGTGGTTGATGGTGTCGGTGTTGGAGTAATGGTTGGAGTACTAGAGGAAGTTGGAGATAATGTCGCTGTTGGCGTTTGAGTAGGAGTGTCTGTGGGCGGAGCAGCAAACACAACATTCGTAAGCGGAGTTACTAATGTCACAGCTATTGATGTTGGGGTTGACAAGATAGAACTGCTATCATCCTGAAAAAAGAATGACCATGCAGAGGAGACTACTACTCCAATTAAACTTACTATTCCACACACTGCAATACTCATTATTATTATTTTTAACGAACTTTGTTTCTTCAATAAAAACCTTCTAAATTGTTTAATTTGCATGAACACTATTTTACGCAATATATCTACTTTTGACAAAAAGTGATGCAGTAATGAGTGTATTGTTAAGTTTGACATAAATATCATTTCCTGCTAAACTACAGTTTGATAACTGAATATAGGTGGTTCTAGTCAGTAACCGTTGATTAGGTAAAATGCCCAACGCCTTTAGGCTTGGGTAGCTCACGAATTAGATTATGACCATTACTTACCTTTTTTCAACTATTACACCATCAGTAGAAGATACTAAACAGGTGATTCATTCGCCTATTGGGAAAAGTGTTGTGTTGTTTGGTACTCCAAAGATTATCCAAGACTTTGATAATCCTGAACCATCTATTCATGCATTTTTTGACCACTATGCCCCCTTTACTGATGATGTTTACGGCGAACTCATCCTAATTTTTGCAGTTGGTAACAGTGAACATATTTTGCAATATCAAGGGCATGACTATTGGGACATGTCCGTTGAATGGGCACGGTATATTGGTGTAGAAGGACAATTTGACCATGCCATTTTTTCCGATGATATATTGACCTATCAACACATCCATGACATTGTGCTTGCATTTAAATCCGAAGCCCAACAACGTGGCATTAATTTCAAAATATTCGACCAAATTGACCAAGCGTATGAATTTTGCTTGACCAATTTCAAAGGGGTACGACATCCCGAAAGCATGCAACCAGACATGCCATGGACAGAGTTTGGCGGCTATGAAATCATGGCATCTCTCAACGCCGACTATTTTCATTATGCTACCGCCCCGCATGGGATTGAACAGGATAAAAATGCAGGTGACTTTTTAGCTGAACAAACAGCGGCTTATGTCCATGATTTGGAATTTGATGGTATCCTCTATGGCAATCAACTAGGAACACGTGGACATTGGCATGCTGATGGTGGACCTGGTTTTTCTGAAACCGAAGGTAATGCCATTTTGCATTTCTTCCAGCATAGCAAAGAGATGCTTGGTGATAAAGACCTCATGTGGTTCGACTCATACAACGAATTGACGATTGAACATGCTCGCTACAGCGTTCCTAGCGAGGCATATCAATACTTGGACTATCTCATGGTAAGCGGATTTTGTACCATTACCACGCCTGAACGATACATGGCGAATATAAATAGCAAAATCCCCTTGCGAAATGTAACTCGTATCTTGGCAACGCTGGACTATGTAGACCCATGGTACACCTACAACTCCAAAGATATTTACGCTTATGAGTCGGTTCAATTAGAGGATACTGCTATACACTACTTTGACCGAATGGATGGCTTAGTAATGTTTGCCAACGATGAGCAAGGCAATCTCATTCCTGCCGAAATTATCGAAGATTTTAGTCATGACTACGGCAAAAAAGATGATATTCCCATCAATCTTGATTTGGTTTTGACGGATGCACAGCTGATACCGACAATGCGTGTTTTGGGTTATAGCACCCGCTTATTGCCTGGCTCACATATCTTCAAATTGACGCTTTATTTTGAGGCATTGACCGATATAGATGTAGATTATTATTTGTGGCTACATGGTTATCCACGCGACAAAACCACCTTACCATCAGATACCGATTTTATGATATGGGACCATTTAACCAACATACCAACATCGCAATGGCAAGTAGGTCATATCTATCGTGATGCTTATGTCATTACTGATGTATCGGGTGATTATCGCTTGATTTTTGGTTTTTGGTATCCACATGATGGTAGCTATCTCCACCAAAACGATAACCAGGCAAGTGATATTGATTTGGGATGGCATAAGGTTAATTAACATGACCACTCTATTATTTTGTTTTAGTGCCCTCATCATGTTCGTCATCATGTGGCATACTTGGCAACAAACTGAGACAGATTGGTTAGAATCAACATTCGTTTCCACAGTCAGCCTCATTGTTTTAATCGGCTGGATAAGTACCATCTTAGCCTCTTTTGGCATCTTTTCACTTGGTGCTTTAGCAGTTATTGTTTTATTGTTGGCATGTGGACTATTTTACTGGTTGCATCCCATCCAAAAACCAACATTTTTCTTGCCTATCAATTGGCAGGAATATGCCTTGATTATTCTCATGCTAGGTTGTAGCTTCATTTACTTCAGACCGCATGAGTACATCTTGGGAGGAATTGACCCAGGAGTGTATGTCAATATTGGGGCAACCATAGCCCAAACGGGACAACTTACCACCGAAAGCGATTGGGTACAACTACTAAGCGACTACCATTCAGTCACGTTGCGTGAACAACTCCCCGTGAATAAGACTCGATATTTACAACTAATGGGCTGGTACATTGATGATGCTATCCCTTCACGGATAATCCCTCAATTTTTTCCATTTCATCCAACATTGATTGCTATTGGAATTAGTTTAGCTGGATTATATGGGGGATTATTGGTAACATCACTATGGGGTATTTTAGATATTGCCGCCGTTTATTTTCTAACTCGCCACATGTTTGACAAAAATACAGCATTGTTGGCATCATTCCTACTTGCCATCACACCCACACATATATTTTTCTCACGTTATCCAACCGCAGAACCTCTGACATTACTACTCGTTTTTTCTAGTTTATTGGCATTTCAACACTTGTGGGATAAATCATCTACCATTCCAATTTGGGGAATATTCGGAGGGGCTACACTCGGAGCCGCTTTCCTAACTCGGATTGATTTACCCGTCGTATTAATTTTAGTTGCATTGGCACTAGGCATACGCTGGTGGCAAGGAGAATGGTCACGGGGATGGACATGGTACGTCATCACATTAGTACTTTTTCTAATCCATGCCAGTTTATCTATATGGTTCATAAACTATCCTTATTTTTGGAACACTTACAATATTGTGTGGTGGACAGTAAGTCGCTTATTCGGTAGTAATATTTTCCTTAGTGTGGGCATAATTATACTACTTGGCATGGTGATAGCATTTCTATTGCGAGGAAAATATCAGCTAATCCAAAATAGGTTGACATACATTTTCAGTTCTTCATACCTTCGATGGCTAATCATTATTTTCATCATTTTATTGAGTGCTTACGCCTATTTTCTACGCCCGATATTCAATCCACCCTACTCGTATCAAAATTGGCCCGCAGGGAGTGAGGTCATGGTTTTGCATGGCTTAAACTGGGTGCGAATTGGCTGGTATATTACACCACTTGGGTTACTTTTGACTACGTTAGGTTTGGGGCGAATTATCTACAAAGAGTCATTGTATCAACTAGGTTTTTTCTTAAGTGTGGGTATCCTAACCACAATTCAATATGTCTATCATAGTTTTATTCCTTCATCTCATATTTATATGATGCGGCGTTACGTACCGATTATCCTCCCTATGCTGATGATTTATATTGCGGTGGCGATTATGACCGTATTCCCAAACGCAAAGTACATTGTTTCCACACTTAAAATGAAAATTGGGCTAAGACAGATTTTTGGTGTATTATTGATACTGTTTTTGAGTGGTGGTTTGATGTATCAATCACATGTTTTCATGTTTCATCAAGATTATCATGGGGCAGTTGAACAGATGACCAACTTAAATTCTCGTCTTAAACAACATGCCATTATCCTTATCAACGAACCACCTGAACATGGTTTTGCCGATTTGGTTGGGACTACCTTACATTTCACGTTTGGACATCCCATAGCCACTGTTCGACAAACTAATTTGGAAACAATCGAATTTTTACATGCTATGATGGTGTATGCCAAAGAACATAATTTGCCGATTCAATATATAACGATTCGACCAATTTCAAAAGTTGTTCAAGAATATCTACAACTCGAGCCTGTAGTGGTAAGTTCGTTAGCATTTCCAATATTGGAAAACACTTATGACAAATATCCATCTGAAATTATAACGCATACCTATCACATTGAAGTGTATGATGTGATAAATCCGTTAATTGGTCAAACTGTTTCCGACATGATAAAAGTTGATGTTGGATATTTTGATTCGGCATTTATTGAAACAGGTTTTTACGATAGGGAATTTACCCCGAATGACCCAACTATGCGTTGGACAAGCAATAGGGCTGTTCTCAATGTTCCCATCCGAAATGATGTACCGTTGCTAGTTGACATTCGAGCCAAAATTTATCGTCCATGGATGGTACCGCAAGAAGATGTTCATATTTGGCTTGATAACCAATATCTTGGTGCTTTTATACCAACGGATACATGGCAAACTTTTTCGTTTGAAGCGGCAAGTACATCAAGCAAAAACATGTCGTCTCTGCGATTTGAGACGAAAACCTTTAATCCTCATGATTTAGAACTAAGTACGGATAGTCGTGATTTGGGGTTTTTGATTGATTATGTTAAACTCAGGCGTTTGTTAAAATAAATTAGGATACACATTTATGCAAAAAGCATCAATTATAATTTTAAGTTGGAATGGCAAAAAATACCTTACAGCCTGTTTAGATAGTGTGTTTGCCCAAGATTATTCTGATTTTGAAGTGATTGTAGTGGACAATGCTTCGACGGATAATTCGACAAATATTATCGCCGAGCAGTTTCCACAAGCAATGTTAATTCGCAATCAAACAAATCTTGGTTTTTCTGGCGGCAACAATGTCGGCATGCGAGCGGCAACGGGCAATATTTTGATATTGATTAATCAAGATACTGTTGTCCATAAAGGCTGGTTGCAAGCGTTAGTAGATACCTTGCATGATTCTACCGTCGGCATGGTTGGTTGCAAAATTTACAATCCTGATGGCACCATCCAGCATGCAGGAGCATACCTGTCGAGTGGGCGTGGGAATGGGCTTCATGTCGGACGGGATGAAAAAGACAACGCCACGTTTGACCAGATGTGCGATGTCGAATATGTGACGGGAGCATGCCTTGCACTATCGCGTTCGACCTTGACGGCTGTGGGTTTTTTAGATGAAGGATTCAATCCTGCCTACTATGAAGATGTTGACTGGTGTTATCGGGTGAAGCAAGCAGGGTTGCGGGTAGTTTATATTCCCACAGCAAGGCTAACTCATCATGAATCAACTTCATTAAATGTAACAAGCTATGAGCGAAAAACGGCGACTCAGTATGGACGATTGCGGTTTTTATGTAAGCATAAACCAATTGCTTGGCTCCAAAACACATTTTTAGAGGCTGAAATTGCATGGCTTAACAGCTTGGGACGAACAGTTGAAATGATGGCTGTCCGAGAAGCATACTTGCAAATCATTTTTTCCTTGTCTGATATTGTAACCTTTCGGCTCAATACTGCTGGAGTGGCATTGGGACAAAATCCACAACATGAAGCCGATGTCTTGCTGAACATGCTCTTAAAATTACGGGTTGCATGCCAGCCGACACAATCCCTTGATGCATTGCACACGACTTTAGAACATGCGGAAAGCCATGCCATTGGCACAGCACATATCAAGACACAATCAACCAAGCATACAATTTCAGAACCCGAAAATGATACAGATAAAACCGAATCAGATGATACCATTATCGAATTGATGCCCAACGAATTGTGGACAACATTGCATAACACATGGGAAATCAATGAACAACCATTTCAGTCTGATAAGCCTGTGTTTGGTAAAACGATTGTGGCAATTAGGCAAACATGGAATAGTGTTTCAACCCGTTGGTATGTATTGCCAATTTTGCATCAACAACGCCAATTTAATGCTACCGTAACTAATCTGTTGACAGCGTTAGGGTATAATCATGCAAATCTAGCACGCCAACAAAACGACATTCTCCATGAGAAAAATGTGATAGCTTTATCTCAGGTGGAAATGATGCATTTAATGGAACAAATACTTGAGGTTGTTGAAGGGCAAAAACGAGATATTGTCCAAAATACACAAGAGATTAACACTCTCACTTTAAAAATTATTGAACAAGAAAATCAAGGAATTAATTAAAGCATGGATACATCAAAAATCCAAGAACGTGTTGACCAAGTAAAATGGTTTCATAGTTTTGAAGTCGTACCTGGTGTCATCACAAAAGGGGTCAGTAAAATGACAGACAGAGTATTTTACTTTGAAATCCCAGAAGACCTAACAGGTAAACATGTATTAGATATTGGGGCAGCAGATGGCTATTTTAGTTTTTTAGCAGAGACACGTGGAGCAGATGTCGTATCTGTAGATTTATGGCCTCGTCAAAGCTATTTCATGGCTCATGAGTTACGAAATTCAAAGGCAACATTTCATCACATGAGCATTTATGATATTACTCCCGATTTAGGAATGTTTGACATTGTTTTTTGCTTTGGTCTATACTACCATCTTAAACATCCTATGTTAGCATTGGAAAAAATTGCCAGCGTAACCAAAGAATATGCCATCATCGAATCGGAAATTTTACCTTCTGAGATTGACGAAACTCAACTAATCAGTCAACTTTATCCTGAAGATGGTTTAGGTAAAGACACTACAAATTGGTGGGTACCTACTTATGATACATTCGTTGAAACGACACGTGCCGCTGGATTTCCAAATGTTGAAAAAGTAAATCGTTATCATGATAAACGAGGAATTGTAAAAGGATATAAGGGACCTCGGACAAGTGGAAAAATACTTGATGAAGACTTGATTATTACAATTGATGTCCCAACTACGAGTGAGATGGTTAGTGGACAACAAAAAGTAACGGGTTGGGCAACTAGTCAGATTGAACCTGATGGTGGAATTAAGCAATTGACGATATATCTTGATAAAATGGATAGCCCCTCTCATGAATTGGCACTATCGTTCTGTGCCGATAATTGTTACTACTGGACAGGAGAAAGCACTGCATAGATTATTTGTCGAAAAAGATGTGGAAATAGCCCGCTTGCAAAACTTAGTTAAAGGTTATGAGCAAGGACGAGTCATGCGAGCAATGAACTTTGTCAATAAAACGTTGCTGAAGATAAGACGTTGAGCAATGTATTTTGCTTTCATGTTCCCATCTTCAAACTTTCAAAAAACGCTTCACAGCGAGTAATAATACCTGTATCAGCCGTATGGTCATCTAATTCTAATTCAAGAAATGGCTTACCTTCCATGATACGGCGAAAGTAGTTAATTGTAAACGAATCAGGTCCACAGCCAAAACTGGTGACATAAATAGCATGCAAGCGAGGGTCATTTCGAATAAGCATCGCCGCCGACAGAATATCTTGCCCACTACGCCAAAACATGAAATCGTAACGGTCTGATATGTTAGCGGTTTTTAGCGGTAAATAATCCATCGGAATAGGCAACACTCCCATCTTACGTAGTTTGTGTGGTAAATCTTGACTAACCCCAAAATCACAAGTGTTATAGCCTCGCCCAACAATAACTGCGGCGGGAATGTTAGGATTAAGATTGGTCAATATTTCTTGACCGCGTTTGAACAAAGCGTCATAAAAATTGTTTTGGGCAGTCATAGCGATTTTTTCTGCATGTTCAATACGCTTGTATGACATTCCAAGTTCTTTTGCAAGGTTAGTTAGTTCTTTCTTCTTGGTTTTTTCCCACTGCATGTGCATGGAAAACCTAAGTGGCTTAACGCCTCTTGATTCGATGTCAATTGCGGCTGTAACCAAGTACGATGTGGCTGGGATATAAGGACAATATTTATTTTCTTCTTGACCTTCGGCGATATTTTCACGATTGATAATACATGGTAGAAATATAGCATCTACATCTTGGTCTAACAATTCCATGACATGCCCATAAACCAATTTGGCGGGATAACACATTTCTGCAACAGCATGCTCTTTTGTGAGATATGCAATTTTTGGATTTGTCATGTCAGACAGGACAATTTCAATATCAAGCTCATCGAAAAGTGTTCGCCAATATGGAAACATATCGTAGTAAATTAAAGTACGTGGAATCCCTAGTCGTAAGCGGTTATTTCGTCTGCCATTCGGGGCGATGTAATTCCCCGTTAAGGTTTCATGTCTTTCAGCAAAAAAATCAGGGATGTCATGATGTTTATGCTTTTTGCGTCCTTTCTCTTCGAAAATATCACATCTAGCCCCGTAGAAAATCGGAGCCTCATCGGCAATAGTAACACGATTTATTTCGCACAGATTTGGGCATGCCTGACAGATAAATGATTTTGTTTGATAATGGCGTTTGCTTAGGTCAAAGCCGCTAAATTTAGTAGTAACTTTATTTCCTAACTTATTCATCTCTTCCATCGCCAAAATAGCGGCACCAATTGCTCCCGTTATGTCATGATGAGGCGGAACAGTAATAGTACGTTTCGTTATTTCTTGGAAGGCAGACACAACGCTATCATTCCAAGCGACCCCTCCTTGAAAGAAAATATTTTTGCCGACATGACGATTACCGACGACGCGATTGAGATAATTTTCCACGATGGCATAAGCTAAACCTGCTGTTAAATCATCGACCTTCGCTCCTTGTTGTTGATGGTGTACCAAATCAGACTCCATGAAAACTGTACAGCGTTCTCCCAAAGCGGCTGGACATTTTGAGCAAAATGCCTGTTGACTAAAATCACGTTCAATGTTAATTTCTAATTTGTCAGCTTGTTCCTCCAAAAATGAACCCGTCCCAGCCGCACAAGCACTGTTCATGGCAAAATTGACCACTGCTCCATTATTGATGCTGATGTATTTGCTGTCCTGTCCACCAATCTCAAAAATGGTATCTACCGTAGGGTCAAAGGCAATGGCTGCTCGGGCTTGAGCCGTGATTTCACTGCGAACAACATCTCCCCCGACAAAATCAGCCGTGAGATAACGCCCTGACCCTGTTGTGCCTACGCCCATGATTTCGACGTTATCGCCGACTTCTTGACCAATTTCTATTAAACCTTGTCGGACAATTTCCAATGGTTTGCCGACCGTGTACAAATATCGTCGAGCCACCACATTTTTCTGTTCGTCAATCAAAACTACTTTGGTCGTAATTGAGCCGACATCAATACCCAAATAAACAGGTTTACGTTCATTCCTGTTTGATTTGATGGAGTCAAGTGAGATGGTTAATGGCTTTCGATTGGCAAACATGACATCTTTTGTCGGCAAAGGAGGCATGCTTTTATGCGTACTTCGTTTGGTGTGCAGATATTCTTGCAAGGGAGCAAAGCCTTTAAATGGAATAAATTTCCCCTCGATTTCTTCATCTATTGTCATGAGAGCTGTACCGAGTGCGGGCATGAGATGACGATGTTCGGGGATAATCAACTCGCCGTGTTTTAATTTTAACACTTTTTCAAATGCTTGAACTACACCTTGATTGTATGAAACACCACCTTGAAAAATAATCGGTGGAATAAACGATTTCCCTTTGCCGATGACACTTTTGAAATTACGGGCTAATGCCATGCCCAAACCTGCTAAAATGTCAGGCAGGGGAGTGCCTTTTTGTTGCAAATGAATCATGTCAGATTTAGCAAAAACGGTACATCGTCCAGCAATACGAGCCGCATTTTCTGACTGCATGGCAAGTTGGGCAAATTGATTTTCAATTGAGATGCCTAATCGTTCTGCTTGTTGGTCTAAAAAAGACCCCGTCCCAGCGGCACAGACATTGTTCATTGCCATGTCGACCAAAATCATTTTGCCCATCTTCTCATCCCATGCCACCGATATGAATTTGCTATCTTGTCCACCAATTTCGACGACAGTTCGAGCCTGTGGATGAAATTCGCCCACAGAACGAGTTTGAGCAATTAATTCGTTGATATGTTGTCCGCCGATGAGTTCGGCTGTGGGACCGCCACCTGAGCCTGTCAGACCTACCCCGACAATATGTGACTCTAAATCCTCAAGGGTTAAATGAAATTCATGAGCAATCGACTTAGCTTCTTTTAATAAAGTGCGGCGAGGTTGTCCACGTGAGCGTAGATAACGCCAAGCTAATAAATGTCGTTGCTTATCCAATACCACAATTTTAACTGTCGTTGAGCCGATATCAACACCCAAGTAAATATTATTTATCATGTAATTACCTCAATTACCATTTAATAATAATATTTTACATGAACACCATATTTTTGTCAAACTGAAAAGAGGATTAAACAAAAAACAAGTTTTTTCGCTCCATTGGGTCATACAGACCTGTCAGGTTTAAAACCCTGACAGGTCTCAATATAATTAATCTGAAACAAGAAAGGTTTTTAAAACCTTTCTTGTTTTTATCTAAACCAAGAAAGCGACCATGTTCTTTTACAATCTTAGCCACTGGCTCGGCTATGTAGAGTGTTGCCATGATTTGTTGGCAATACTATGACTATCTTTCTAATGCAGATATAACATGAGTTGGTATATCAGGTATGACTGTTGGGATATTAATATAGTGTAGTTTTTCTTGACATTCAACCACTGCATCAAACAAAACGGTTTTGTCATCCACCAATTCATCAATATCGGCTAATTCCATGCCATACTCTATTACCTCAATAATCAAAGCATCATACCTTTGTTCATCACATAATAACAAAACATCAGGATTAAACAAAATATTTTCAGCTTGTCTGATAGTAATTTTATTCTCCTGCAATCCTTTCAATAGCCCATAAGCCAATGATACCATTATAGGTCGGCTACTCTCTTTACCAATCAACCGAAAAAATGCGGCTAATGGTAAACGGTTAACTAATAATTCGTTTGATTTTAACATTAAACACCTCTCCTGATACGTGTTGAAAATAATGTATTTCTACGCCACCTGTACCGATAGCATATATTTTTTGCCAACCTTCGGGAACTTTACCTGTGTCATGAACTGATTTGAATGTTTGCTTAATTGTCATGTTTCTTTCCATGTTTATCGAAACCGATGCAAGAAAACCACTGACACCATAATAGCTTTGGTGGGTAGTTGACCTATCATTACCCTTTAATAATATTTTACATGAACACCATATTGTTGTCAAACTGAAAAGAGGATTAAACAAAAAACAAGTTTTTTCGCTTCATTGGGTCATGACAGGTCTCAAGGTAATTAATCTGAAACAAGAAAGGTTTTAAAAACCTTTCTTGTTTTTATCCAAACCAAGCAATTCATTCTCAAGGCGGCAAGTGCATGACTTATCATAAAAGGTATTGAATTTCTTATTCGTTCAAATAAACACAGATACAGACACATTAAACCGCTTGCTTAATGCTCTAATCTGCCTTACATCCAATTCCCTATCACCGTTTAATATATCGGAAACAATATCATGACTACCGAGTTCTGGTAAATCATCATGTTTCAAATTGTATTCTGACATAAAGTGTTTCAACACAGAAACGGGGTCTGATTCTGGTTCAGAGACGTATTGGTCTTCATAAGTCTCTACCAATACCCCCAAAACATCCATCAGGTTTGCTAGAAGATGAACCTCATTATCTCGAACAATATCGGTTATTTCATCAAGTAGGGTAACAATCTGATTATATTTATATTCATTTGTCGGCACAAAAATAAATTGAGCAGTTTGCTCAAAACTCCTGGTAATTTTAGGTTGTAATATTTTCATCTTTTCCATTTGTTTTTGTCATACTCCTTATGAGTTAAAATGCCTCGAATGTATACTTTTTTTCTATTGAAATGAATGGCGGTAATTAATCTGTATTTGTTACCACTAATATTGAAAACAATAAAACCATCAACATAATCAGCACTAGAAAAGTGTTGTTTGAGTTCAGCTAGAGAATTGTAATTTGTTCTCTTGACAATCTGATACCAATTATCAAGCGATGTTTTACTGTCAGGGTATGTCCTGGTAAAGTCTTTAATGCGTTTACGAGTGATAATATGCATGTATAGTAAATTCCATTGTCATATCAATTATTTTATTCGATAACACAGCTATTATATCACAAAACCACCATATCCCAAAAAAGCCATTTACACCCCTCCCCTTCATGAAAACCTTACTGGAGCGTCAAAGCTTGCTTTGACATGAAAAAGCAAACTTTTTCGCTCCATTGGGTCATACAGACCTGTCATGTTTAAAACCCTGACAGGTCTCAAGGTAATTAATCTGAAACAAGAAAGGTTTTAAAAACCTTTCACCCACACCCCTAACCCCTCCCCCTCGTTCCAATGCTCTGCGTTGGAACGCATACTGAGACGCTCTGCGTCCGGATTAGGCAATGGACGCAGAGCGTCCAAATATGTGTTACTACGCGGGAGCGTAGTAACAAGAGAACAAGAGAGAGAGTGAATAATTACAGAAGGGGAGTGATTCCCCGAATAATTACAGAAGGGGAGTGATTCCCCTCTCCCTGTGGGGGAGGGGTGAACGGTTACTGCTTTTTCATATCAAGCAGGTTTCTTGACGCTCCATGAATTGCTGTTTTGATTCAAATATTCTTTTGTTAATAAAATCAATTGTGTTTGCCTTGTTTTGGTTTTTGTAGTATACTGGTTTTGTGGTACAATAAAATAAATTGGAGCGTCAAAGCTTGCTTTGACATGAAAAAGCAAGTTTTGAACAGCCCCAGGTTAGGGCGGGGTGAACGGTTACAAATTATTATGTTCCCAAAAGGAGTACTATGAAAAATAACAAGTTACTTATTATCATTTGTGCAAGTTTAATAGTTTTGCTTAGTGCCATCTTAGCATTAGCACAAGCACCATCCATCCATCCGACATTTCCTTTGTTGGATGAGCATGGTAACAATGTATTAGAATCAGGACAACCTGTTTCAACCATGAACACTTGTGGCGGATGTCATGACACAGAATATATCGAAAGCCACAGTTTTCATGCAAATGTCGGCTTGGATAACATGACCGAGCCAGGTCAAATACCAAATAGTCGAGCATGGGACATCAGCCCAGGCCCGTTTGGTAAATGGAATCCGATTACTTATCGCTATCTGACCCCGCAAGGCGATTCGCATTTTGACATGGGCACAGCAGATTGGATTCGGTTTTACGGTGCACGCCATGTCGGCGGTGGTCCGGCTGTTCGTAGCCGTGATGGTCGCCTGCTGACTGAAATTGAGACTATTGATGGCGACCCTGAAACACATGTCTTTAATCCTGAAACGGGTCAAATTGAGGCATGGGATTGGCAAAAGTCAGGCGTTGTCGAAATGGATTGTTTTTTATGCCACATGGCAAATGTGAGTAATCAAGCTCGTGTTAAAGAACTGCAAGATGGTAATTTTCGTTGGGCGAATACTGCTACATTGTCAGGCACGAGTATTATAACTAAAACGGGCACTAGTTGGCAATATAACCCCGAAGCGTTTACAGATGAAGGACATCTATTAAGCCATTTAGCAAAAGAACAAGAGCCTAATAATAAAAACTGTGGCTTTTGTCATGGGTTGGTGCATGACGACCATAAAGACCCCATCATTACAACAGGTTGTTCACCTGAACGCTGGAGTACCCAAACCACGGGTCAAATTATTTCATCACAACAGCTGGCAGATTCAGGAATGAATCTAGCAGGTAAAAAAGATTTATCGCGGGTATGGGATATTCATGCTCAACGCGTGCTGGTCTGCACTGATTGTCACTATTCGGCTAATAATCCCATTTATTACCAGGAGCCGAGTGATTCACGCCCAAGTCATCTTAAATTTGACTCACGGCGGCGTGACATCAACGAATATCTTTATCGTCCTAGCCATCAATTTGTGAAAGGACAAAGCTCTTATGGCACATTGGCTCCCGAACTTGATGCCTCTATGCGACGCTGTGAATCATGCCACAGCATTGAAGCAACGCATGATTGGTTGCCTTACAAAGAACGTCATTTGAATACGATGAGTTGTGAGTCATGCCACATACCAAAAATGTATTCTAACACCTACAAACAAGTAGATTGGACAGTGTTAACATCAGAAGGTAAACCTCATTATGGTTGTCGCGGCATAGAAGGTGAGAAAGATTCGTTTAATGCCTTGATTACGGGGTATGAACCAATATTGTTACCTCGAAGGGAGATTGATGGTAACTTCCGTTTAACGCCATACAATTTGATTACCTCATGGTTTTGGGTTTACGGCAATCCAGAACGTCCAGTGCGTACGTATGATTTGCAAAAAGTGTATTTTGATGGTGCGGATTATTATCCAGAAATAATCACATTGCTTGATAGCAATGGCGATGGCAATCTTATTGATGATGAATTAATGCTCGACACGCCGCAAAAGGTGGCAACCATAAAAGAACGCTTAGAAGCACTTGGCTTGGAAAATCCGCACATTCGAGGGGAAATTCAGCCCTATAGCATTCATCATGATGTGGCACGTGGTGATTGGGTTACAAAAAAATGTGATACATGTCATAGCGAAGATTCACGTGTCAGTCAAGCGATTGTATTATCTTCGTATCGCCCTGATGGAGTCATTGCTGAATTTGTCCATGATACCAATACTGAAATCAATGGCGAAATTTATGTTGATGAGCAAGGACAATTGTTGTATCACCCTAATACCATGTCAACAGGATTGTATGTCTTGGGGCATGATAGTATTTTCTGGACAAATTGGCTGGGGATTTTAGCAATTATTGGCACATTTATTGGCGTTGCTGGGCATGGCGGTTTACGAATGTGGTTTGCGAAAAATATTGCCCACCATGCAGTCAGTACCAAAAAAGTTTATATGTACACTGCTTATGAACGTTTGTGGCATTGGTTACAAGCATTGGTGATTATTGTACTTATCATCACAGGTTTGATTATTCACCTTCCAGATACATTTGCTATGTTTAATTTCAAATTTGCGGTGCAGGTGCATAACATTGCCAGTTTTATTGTGGTGGCAAATGCCTTTCTAGCAGTATTTTATCACATGGCAAGTGGTGAAATCAAGCAATATCTTCCTGAACCAAAAGACTTCTTTAATAAAGCAATTCAACAAGCATTGTATTATATACAAGGTATTTTCAGAGGAGACCCACATCCATTTGAAAAAACCTATAAGAAAAAACTGAATCCCCTTCAACAAATAACTTATTTGATGATTTTGAATGTGTTATTACCGTTGCAAGTTATCACTGGTATTTTGATGTGGGGAGCTCAACGTTGGCCCGATGTTGCTGATACGGTTGGAGGTCTAACATTAATTGCCCCGATTCATTCGCTCATCGCTTGGCTTTTCATTGCCTTTATAATTACGCACATTTACTTGACCACTACAGGACATACTATTTTTGCAGATATCAAGGCAATGATTACTGGCTGGGAAGAGGTCGAGGAGTAATAATGCTAGGGATTATATTAGCCGCTGGGCAAGGCACGCGCATGCAGGGATTGACCAAAAATCGTCCTAAAGCGATGTTGCCTATTGTCGGGCAACCAATTATATTACGAGTTATCAACCAAATGCGAGTCGCGGATATCACAGATATAATTATTGTGACAGCCGCAAATGACCAATACATTGAATCGTATTTTAATCGCAACCCAATTGGGGATATTGATTTAACGTTTGTCATTCAGCAGAAAGCAAAGGGCATGGCAGATGCCTTGTTGTCAGCCGCCCCGCTTATTGATGAACCATTCATTTTAGCCGCCTGCGATAGTTTGTATCCCGATGTCCATTATCAAAATTTGGTTAAAATCCATACTGCTCATGATTATCCTGCAACCCTAACGCTAATGGAGGTTTCCCCTTCATTTATTCCTATATCAAGTAGTGTTGAGATTGTAGAAAATAAGGTTATTCGTATTGTGGAAAAGCCAAAATTAGAACATGCACCGTCTTTTATTGCCTCACTTGCATTATACGTTTTTGATACGACATTACTACATCATCTAACTGATGTTAAAGCCTCACATCGAGGAGAACTAGAATTGCAAGATGCTATCCAAATGCTCATAAGTGAACATCAAGGCTTACCCTATCTGATAACCGATTGGCGTTGGGAAATAACGTCTCCAGCGGACTTGTTACAAATGAACTTAAATGTATTGCAACAGCAAGCTGATTTAACGTTTCCGAAAATGGAGGTTTTTCAGAAAAATATCCAACTGATACCACCATTTTATATTGAGGATGGGGTTGTTTTGCCATCACATGCTAAAATTGGAGCTAATGTTTATATCGAAGCAAAAGCAGTTATTGGTGACGGAGCAGTATTAAGAAATTGTGTTGTTTTACAGAATGGTATTGTCCCGCCAAAACAAGTTGTGGATAATATATTGATTTCAGATTCATTGCCATAGTTGCACTTAATGCCTAACTATGGTACTATGAGCATGGTGATTTATTTTCGTACATAGCAACAAGGCAAACTGACTATGGAAATTAATACGGAATATGTAAACGAACAAATTCATTTGGGAATTAAAGCTCACAAAGCAGGCGATGATTTGACTGCTCGGCTTTATTTTCAATCAGCACTAAGAGAAGATGATGAAAATTTGGTATCGTTATTGTGGTTGGCGTATTTGGCACCTGATCATGAAAAACGTGTTATTTTGTTAAAACGGGTGTTGGAAATTGACCCCGACAACAAACGAGCTCAAGCTGGTCTGAAATGGGCGAAAGAAGAACTCGAAAAAGAAAAGAACCAAGTTGGTAAATCATCGGAAAACTTACCTAGTTTTGGTAACTTACAGACAAAATTTCAAGCTACAGATTTGCGAAAAAAAGCCCGTAAAGGGACGATTGCTCAACGAGCAAGACGACGAATAGGCAGAGTTTGATGTTTATCATTCTTAACATTATTTATTACCCAACAAATTAAATGAGGAGTTTTTTATTATGAAAGGTTTTATTTCTATTATTTTTGCATGTTTATTGTTACTAACTGCATGTGGTGGGGTTTCTTCCACATCGCCATCTTCTGAAGAGGATGTTAAAGCAAGCGTTGACGCTCCGACTGAGGAAAGTGTTGATGCCCCGACTGAGGAAAGTGTTGATGCCCCGACTGAGGAAAGTGTTGATGCCCCGACTGAGGAAGAAGTGGAAAAACCGACCGCTACCATGCCAAGTGTGGATGATTCTACATCACCAAGTGCTGATATAGATGTAGCATGTCGTCCAGAGTCGATTGAGGATGTCATCAAATTATCTCCAAGCGAGGATATTCCAGATGTAGTTGAAGATGATTGGCAACGCGGCAATTCTGATGCTCGTATTACTATAATTGAGTATAGTGATTTTCAATGTCCTGGTTGTTCTGGTGTTGCTCCAGTATTGAAGGAACTTAGAGAAGATATGGGTGATGAAATGCGATACATTTTCCGTCATTATCCGTTAGATTCAATTCATGAGCTGGCAACAATAGCCTCAGAAGCAACTGAAGCCGCTGGTGAACAAGAAACATTTTGGGAATACCATGACATGTTGTTTGAAAAGCAATCGGAATGGGGACACCTATCTCGTGAGGAAGCAATTGAAATGTTTATTGGCTACGCTGAGGAGTTGGAACTTGATACTGATGTTTTTGAAAAAGTTTTAGAGGATGGAAAATACACCAATAAAATGGAACAAGCCGTGGAAGAAGCTCGCAATGCAGGCTTAACAGGGACACCTTCGTTGATTTTAAATGGGTATATGTTTCCTCTTCAACAAGTTCCATTAAATTCAGATGGAATCAGTTTCTTTTTGAATATCATTCGCTTGATTGAAAATCAATATGACTCACCTGAACAAGTGATAGACCCTACGAAAGAATATCAAGCTACGGTTACAACTGAAAACGGTGAATTTATCATTGACCTTTTCCCTGATACGGCACCGATTAATGTCAATAGTTTTGCTTTTTTAGCTCAACAGGGCTGGTATGATGATGTAACATTTCATCGTGTTTTACCAGGTTTCATGGCACAAGGAGGAGACCCAAGTGGCACAGGCATGGGCTGGCCCGGCTATCGTTGTGATGACGAAGTTAGTCTTGAACGTGGCTTTGATAAGGCAGGCATGGTGGCTATGGCAAATAGTGGACCAAACACAAATTCAGCTCAATTTTTCATCACTTACGGACCCACACCTCATCTCAATGATGGTTTTACAATCATTGGGGAAGTTGTTTCAGGAAAAGAAATTGTAGATGCAATTACACCACGTGACCCCGAAATGCAACCAGATTTTGAAGGGGATACAATTATTAGTATTGTGGTTACGGAGAAGTAGTATGGTTCACCTCCCAGAGGGAGAGGGTAGTATGCCCTCCCCTAGCCCCTTCCCAGAGGGAGAGGGTAATCTTATCATAACTACGCAAACTTTGGTGTTCCAGCACTACATTTTGTTGTTGTTTTCTACATCTTTATCATTGGACTTCTGAAATCGTTTTCGTAGTTCTCGCCCAGTACGAACAATGCCTATGCCGAACAATGCTGATAAGATTGTTACGGTAGGTGTCAACCAATGCAAAATGGTGTTGGTACGGATATATTGTCCAAATCTTTCTACCTCTACCAATTGTACCGCGAAAAATCCATATAACACATAACTGACCAAGCCAAAGGCAAAACCTATTAAGACATGAGACAACCGCGATTCAAGAGGAATCCCCTCTGATGAACCTGTCCGAAATATAATTATGCTCAATATGGTTAGAACAAAAATGGAAAAGCCTAAATCCATAAAGCTGATAACGGGTGGTAGATTGACCTCAATTTCTGGAGTCGGTGTGGGTGTGGGGGTAAAAATAGATGTTGGTGCTAAAGTGGGAACAGAGGTAGGAGTTTGGGTTTCTGTGGGTGTTGGAGTGAATGTCTCCGTTGAAATCGCAGTTTGAGTTGGGGTGGGAGTTTCAACGATAATACTCGGACCCTCAAGCATAATGCGGTCTGATTCGGTTGCTTCACCGCTACGTGCCATGATAGATAAGGCACCTTCGCGTTCAATCGAAATGTGAGCTTGAGCAATACCATCCATCGTTAGACCCATGACAGGTGCTAGTTCTAATGCTTCTGTCGTATAGGATATGTTAAATAAAACAAGTGTATCATCAGGAACAGGATTCCCGTTGTGGTCTACGATGACCCCTGTACGGACAATTAAATTATCCCCTACTTTAATATCAAGTTCAATGGGTTGAGGTGCACCATCTCCTTTTGGTGAGTCATGTGTAACAACAGGTATATCGGGTTCGGAAGGGTCATCATTTTGCTTAAAAAGCTCCAAAGTAATAATTTGGTCAGGGTCAGGCTCAAGAATGGAAAATAGGCGATATTCTATCCCATCAATGCTCACTGGTGAATAACCTTGTGCTTGAAATTCCTTAAATAAGAGTCGTACAGCAGTTTCAATATAAGTTTCCGTTTTGTTATAAAGCCCGTAATAAGCAGTCAAGATACTTACTTCTGTATTATCCAAATAGTAAGGAGCATCAAACGAAAAAACGATAACCTTTTTATCACGCAAATCAAAATTCCCTTCTCGTAGAAATTGTTTAACCGCGGTTGAGCTAGGGTAATTGACTTCATCCACATTCAACATGGCGAAGATAATCCAGTTTGCGTTGCCAATTGCCTCTTGAACAAGTAAATTTTGCAAATCTGTTTGCTCGTTATTTGCTAAAGAATCGGATAATTCGGTAAATGTCATGCTACGTATTCCGTCAGGAGAGATTTGGTCACTTGCTTCGGGTCCATAGCGATTTAAAATTGCCTTTCGTAATGATTCGGGATTGAGTAGATAAACATCATCGCATGAGATACAAAGTTTGATTTGGCGGTCGTCGGTAAAAATCAATATGTTTTCATCGCGACGGGGGGCACTCGGGATACGATCATCAAGTTCGGATGAAGAAGGATAAATTAGTGTGGCGGCTGATTCAATGATAGTGGTTAAATTATTGTCACCAGGTGTTGATTCATCTGGATTAATAGTAGGTTTGAAAACACTGTCACGCCCAAAACGATTGTATAAACGGAGTTTTAGTGATAAAATTCGTTTGACTGACACATCAACCTTTTGACGAAATGTCGTGTCATTTTGATATTTGTCTTGAAAAAATCTAATAGCAGTGGTAATATGGTTGAACTGTGAAGCTTCATCATCTTCAATGGCAAAATTGGAGAGAAGTAATAGGTCATTCCCAGCTAAGAACGCATCAAGGGTAATTTGCTTAGCAGGAAAGTCGGTGCCATTCACTTGATATGTTTTGAGAACAGCTGGTGCTCCGAGTGGGCCGCTTACAATGAGACCACCCCGTTCACGCCATGGAGCAATTTCTTTCGAAGATAGAAGGAATGGAAGTTTTTGGGCATCCAAACTAATTGGTTGAGTGAGTTCTCGAATACTCCGTTGGATACCGCGATAACGAATATGAGCGGTCATCAATCCTTCGGTAATACTTTCAGGTGGGGTATCATTGATTGCCGTCACGGCATAAAAAGGGACAAGTTCAATTTGTTTTAGTTGTTCCAATACCTTCTGAATAGTCGGCACATCCTGATTAAGTTCGCGGTCGATTCCACCTGCACCTGGAAAATGTTTAGCGATTGTTAAGACTTGTCCTTGACTACCAACATGAACACCACGAATATATCTTTGTGTCATCTGCTCAACCCAATACGGGTCACCACCAAAAGATCTAACTCCAATAGAACCTGCAAAATCAGAGCGAGGTTTATCAAGCACATCCAAAACGGGACCAAACATCATGTTGACTCCAATAGTAGCCAATTCTTCCCCCACAACAAATCCTACTTGTTCGGAGTATGTTGGATTCCATGTTGCTCCTAATGCCATGCCGCCTGGAACACCTGTTAGTTGTTTAGCAAGTGTTGTATAAGGATAGCCGTTCCCTTCATGGTCAATTGCAATGAACAAGGGAATTGGGGTAAATTGAATCTGATGTATGGTAGTGGGGGATATAGCAATCGATGTGGTTATTGTTGGAGATAAAACGATGGTTTCCGTTAATATTTTGGGCACAGAAGTTGTAAAATCAATTGTTTGTGGTGAGGAATAAGTCAATTCTTGCAGTTGATTGATGACAGTTTTAACATCTGCTGTGGTCGTGGGTTCAGCAAAATCTACATGCAAATTATTACTTCGTAACCAAACACCGCCTACCCGATAATCTCGAATAAGACTGGTAATGTATGAAGTATCCTCACCTATTTCATCATAAGTGACAACAAATAATTGCCCTACTCGTTCGACAGGGGAAAGTTGATTAAAGATAATTTCGATGTCATCCCCTAACGTAGGAGGTGGTTCTTGGGCTGTGGCTAAGGGAGCAATGCTACTAGCAAGTATGAAAGAACTAGCCACATATACTAAAATGATAATAAAGATACGCCACACAGTTTGCATTAAGCCTCAATTTCTAGCTAAGTATTATAAATTGTAGCCAAAATTTAGCAACGCATGATACCACAAAATCTTACCATACACAAATCAGCAACCATTTTTTTGTTGCAGAACTCAGGTATACTAAAAACGGACATAAAGTAACATTTTCATGAAGACATTGCTAGAGAGCGTCAAAGTTTCTTGGTTAGACCTGACAGGTTTCTAAAAACCTGTCAGGTCTGGATCCGAAATGTTACTTTATGACCTTCACGAGTATAACAATGCAGTAGTTTTAATCATGAGTAAAAACACTGACAATTGGATTCAAGGCTAAAGAGACCATCATACCGATTGTACCTGCTGAAGGAGAGGAATGGTCAGCAAAATAATAAAGCCCTAAAGTAACAATCAGTCCAATAACAGAAGAACTAATTGCTCCCCATTTGGTGACCTTTTTGCTAAGTAGTCCCCAAACAAAGGGTCCTAAAAATGAGGCACCGATTGCTCCCCATGAAATTCCTAAAATAGTTACAATCGTTTGCGGCTTAAAATAAGCGATGATAACCGATAAGAAAACAAAAAGCCCGCTTGCAAAACGCATGAGCAAAGTTAGTTGTTCATCTGAGACATTCTTATTAATAAAACCAGCATAAAAATCTTTTACCAATGACGAAGAAGAAACTAACACTAATGCGGCTAGAGTTGACATTGAAGCAGACATAACTAAAAGCAACATCAAAATTGATAGTGATTCAGGAATAACTTTGGTTAAAAGTTCAGGCATTAAGGCATCAAATATTGGTTTACCGTCGCTAAATGCGGCGGGCGTGCTCGTAGGATTTAAGAAAATTCTAGTAGTTGCTCCTGTGAAATAAGCCACGCCACCGATTAGAATAGCAAAAATCGTAGAGGCTACCATGCCTTGCTGCACAGCCTGCTTATCCTTGATGGCATAAAATTTTTGAATCAACTGCGGCATGGCAAATGGAGCAATACTGGTTAAAAATATGAGTGAAAATAATGCCCATAAGCCAGGCGGCCCAACAGCCTGTGTCAATTGCGAGTCAATCTCGGCTAATGAAATGGTAATCGCCCCTAAACCACCACCAACAGAAACGGTACTAAAATACAGAACAATTACACTAACACTCATAATCATGCCAAAAATCATGTCAATCATAGCCATTGATTTGTACCCTCCCATGACCAGATAAATGGCGGTGAATAGTCCCATGAAAATTAGCGAATACCAATATGGTATGCCAAAGTTAGAAGTGAACAGATATGACAAGCCAATGAATACGGCTGCTGAATAGGGAATCAAGAAAACAAAAATAACAATTGAGGCGTACAGTTTTAGAAATGGACTGTCGTATCGTTTCTCAAGAAATTCGCTCATAGTAGTAACATCATATTCTATAGACATTTTTTTAATTCGCCAGCCGAATATCCCCCACATACCTAAAACGCCGACTAAAGCATTAAAAACCGCTATCCAAAGTCCTGAATAGCCAAATCCCCAGCCCACTTTTCCAGCAAAACCAATAAACAGCACCGCTGAAAAATAAGCTGTACCATAAGAAAATGCGGACATCAAAGCACCCACGTTCCCACCAGCTAAGAAAAAATCCTTAAACGATTTTGTTTTTCTAAAGCCGAATATACCAACTGCTATAATCATTATAGCGTAAAGAGAAAGTACAATTATTCGTGCAATCATTTTTTCACTCCTTCCATAGAAATATTTACGTTATCGAGATTAAAACACATATTCTATTGATGCCTTACATTCTACCTCAGTTCATGCAATTACGCTAGTATTTAATCCCACATCAATAAGGACGATATATTTTTTGCTAAACCCATCAACACAATTTTGCTTAAATTCATAATTCGTTTATAATACAGTTTGCTTAACATTAGACCTACGGACAGACCAACACTGAACAGACGGAAAGCCTATTATACGCTACCCGCATGTCAGTCTGACAAATGAGGTAAAAGATGGATGTTCCTTATCCCGATATTATTGGCGAATATACTGATGCTCCAACACGCAATGAAGTAAATGGCTTGCAATATGTTATTTTATATGAGCCTAAAGAAATCATTGGTGGTGAAGAGGCAACGGTTATCCTATACTTACAAAATTTATTGAATGTTCCCATGAAGGTAGCAATCAATGCTGTTGTTCCTAAAGTAGGGTTTCTTTTCAAGAAAGTCCCTTTTTTGCTGATAGATAGCGAAAAAATCGAATTGGAATTGAGTCCAGCAGAAGTAGGGATTTTGAATATTCCTGCAGTTGTCAGTAATAAAGGGGGAGTTAGTAAGCCCAATAAAATCGAGTTTCGTTTCAAGGTTAAACCGATTGGGCGACGCTCAAAAAGAGTTCGTACTCCCGTCAAAACCAGTTTAATCCCAGCCTATTTGATTGATGACCCCGTCGGCTTAAATTTAGTCGGTGTTTTAGGAGCTTCTTACAAAATCAACAAAAAAGGTAAAAAGCATGTCTTAGAAATACCTGTGGCAAGCAACCGTGAATCAGACCCATCCGATGAAGTTGAGACATTTATGTACCAGCTTTTGTGGACAATGGATGATTACGAGCGATTGATTGAAGCTCACAATATCATTAATGAACAGCGAGACAATATCATTCCAGTCTTAAATTTGGAATCGGTTTTTGCCATGATGTATGTCGAGGGCAAAAACCGATTTGACAATGTGGGATTACCGTTACGTGTGGGTGAGGCTATTGCCTTAGGAAAATTGTTAGCACATGCCGCTACATTTTTCCTGGAAAAGCCCGATATGCAAGATGCAGTTCTTCGCCCTGTTTGGAACAATGCCCTGCGAAAAAAAATATTTCATTAAGTGACCCATTGCAAGTTATGCGTCAAGCTGGATTTCAGCACATTCTCCGTTTGGCAATGGCACTCAGTTTTCGGTTTATTGCCAATGCAAATGGGGGAAAGCAACCATGGATGAAGGAAGACCGTCGGACATTGATTGAATATATTTCTGAAACGTTAGAAACTGGTGATGCCATTAATGTTGGGAGCCATGAGCGTGATGTGGCAAGTTCGTTTGCCTGGTGAAAATCCTGGGCATACATTAAAACTCATCCAGAAGGCACGAGAGGAACGGATTGAACTTTTTAGCAGTGAAGGGACTGCTGAAGCTAATCAGTTATTTGACCAGATGTTGGAGCGAGCCATTCGACAATGGTAATATGGAGGGTCAAAGCTTGCTTTGGTTAGACCAGACCTGTCAGGTCTGGTCATTGCCCATGTGAGTGAAAACACTCATATTCTCCTGCTTTGTCTACAAAAATATGATAGAAAAATTACAATATTACATCAAAGGACAAGCACATAATTTACCTGTCTATATTCTAGAACAGGCAATTTTAGCAACTTGCGGCTGGCTACCGAGTTTAGTTGGTATTGGCATAAGAGCCATCGCTTATCGGTTGATTATGAATATAAATGGCATGCCTGCCATCGAACCTAATGTGCGGATTGCTCATGCAGGGAATATTCATTTAAGTAACGGTGTTTATTTGGATAACGGTGTTTATCTGCATGCCACTCCAAACGGAATCCGCATTGGGGATAACACATTTATCATGCATCATACCACTCTCCATGTATTCAACTTTCGAGGCTTGCCTAATGCTGGTATCACAATTGGCTCAAATTGTTTTTTCGGTGAGTTCAATGTAATTCGTGGGCAAGGTGGAGTCACTATTGGGAATGATGTTTATACTGGACCGATGGTGCAGATTGTGGCAATTAACCATGTGTTTAACAACCCTGATTTGCCTATCCGCGAGCAAGGGATTATTGCTCAAGGGATTAACATTGAAGATGACGTGTGGCTAGGGGCGGGAGTAATTGTGGTTGATGGGGTTACTATTGGTAAGGGAAGCGTCATCGGGGCAGGGTCAGTTGTGACAAAAAATATTCCAGCCTATAGCATCGCCATCGGCACACCCGCTAAAAAAATAAAAGACCGTCGAGATTTAACTAGCGATGATACTATCGCTGATATATTTTTTGGTAAGTTAGAAGATATAAAAAAAACATGACTCATCAATCTCAATCAGAAATTACAAATCCAAAATCATCATTATCATTAACTACAATTTGGGCTATTGTTCGTTCACCTGAAATGTATGCCATGTCACTTATACTATTGACAGTAGCTTTAATACTTTCAGCTATCATTCCCCAGCAACCACTAAATTCTACCCTTCCGACTGATTTTAACATATTCACTACTTTGGGTTTATTCCAAATTTATCATACCGCTTGGCTTTGGTTGCCTATAGCTTGGCTCGTGTTTGTGAGCATGATTGTTTTGGCTGATATAACTCCGTTATTATTGTCATACATGCGAAGTAAAGAGAATCAACTCAAACCGTCGTTTCGTCACCCGATTATTCGATATCTTAACAAAAGTTTACGTATTCCTGCCCCTAAAGATTCAGGGCAATCCGCCAACGAAAATGAAGCCCTTGAACATTTACATGCTATCCTGAACAATTATGACTATCATGTTTATTCAAACGAACACGACTCAAAGCAAATATATATCCGTTATCCTAGACATTGGCTCGCTCCAATTTTTGTCATTGTGGGTATCTTAGTCATTTTGTTGGGGTGCATCATTCAATCATTATTGGGTGTTAGCAAACAACAAATTATTACCACAGATGAATCCCAACTTAGACAAGTCGCCAATCATGATGTGCGTATTATCAATTTCATGCCAAAGTTTGACCGATTTGGTAATGTCTTGAGTGGGGATATCACTGTGAATGTTGATAATGAGCAAGATATTACATGGAAACTACATCATCCTAGTCTGTTTGCCAATCATTGGATTATCCCTACTGAAATGATTCCTTATGCCGAAGTGGAACTTGTCCAAGATGAAAAATCACCAGAAGTTATTGCACTAGAGTTTTCGTCAACGACAGCACCAGTTTTTTTTCTCGACCGCCAAAAACATATAACCTTTGAATTACGATATATCGCAAACTCAAATGCTCCTCTCTATCGGCTTAATATTATGGGGTATCCCGAAGAATTATCGTATCCTCCTCCAATCGTACATCAAGGGCAAATATTTTTTATCCCTAGTATTGGCTTGAAAGGTGAGGTGATATTTGGAAAAAATAAATTTCTTGTGAAAATCTATCGTTTGCCAGGTATAATATTCATTTTAATAGGTGTAATTGTTTTATTCATCGGCATGGTGATGTTGGTTTTATCACCGCCTAGCATTGTTCGGTTAGACGTAATTAACAAAGGGCGTGGTAGTTGGATTATGATTGAAACAGAAACATTAGGTACGATGCCATCTTTTGTTACCCAATTGGATAATGCATTGGTGTTACCTACCATGACGGAGTCCCATGATTAACTTTGCTAATCTCCTGACGATAATGTTCATACTACTCATCGGATTCACATCATTTCGTTTGTGGAATGTACAAAAAAATAGACCGTATTCAACCAATCTGCTAGAAAACAGCATTGGATTAAGCATGCTAATTTTATATCTATACCACAAACTACCGCATGTCGGTTTAGTGGGAGTGGTCTTATTTTTAGGTGTAGCAATATATCAGACTTGGACAACATCCCCTCATTTGGGTTTAGAATCCTTATGGTTCGCGGCACTACTCGGACATAGTTTTATTGTAGTAGGAATTGCAGGTTTATATTGGCTAATGATATTGGCGTTTTTGACACATATACAGGGAAAATACCCTATCCCAGCCCTCCCCGCTCATGAAGATGGAGTCGGAGTCCCCACCCCAACCCTCCCCTTTGAAGGAGAGGGAGTCGGAGCAAAACTGTTGCAACTGAAATCAGATGTATGGGGTATCGTCATGGACAAATTGCAAACGGGTACCACAATCATTATTTTTGTGGGAAGTTGTTTGTTGATACTCCGCAGTTGGTGGGGCTGGGGTGGAGATTTACGATTGGCAAGTGTATTAACTGCCTTTCTTACATCACTCATTGCGGCATGGTGGTTACGATTTATTATCAGAGTGCGTCCAAGATTGCAACTTTTTGTAATACTACTAGCATTTATAATTGCTTTGCTTGTCTTAAGTATGATATAATTTTTTGTTTGGAAATAGGGATGGAAAGCCTAAGATGAAAACCATGCCAAAGATGTAACCGTTTACTCCCTAGGGCTGTTCAATGCTAGTTGTACGGCCGTACGGGGGTCATACGCCTGCTATACTAAAAACGGGCACAAAGTAACATTTTCATGAAGATATCTTACTGGAGCGTCAAAGCTTGCTTTGACAGTCAAGACAAGAAGTGCGACCACATGATTGAACAGACCTGGGTCTACTAACGAGAAAAGTTGAACTTCCAAATTATCAACAAACGTTAATTATTTTCGATAAACTCAAATCCCTTTTCGAGAGCATGTATATTTAAGTCTATCAGGTGTTTCTTTTTAATTGCTTTTGGCAAAGTTTGAATCAGAGCTTCTTTTGCCATGATTTTGGTTTTTGCCAAGTACACACCAGCCATAACCGTATTGGCACACCTGATATTACCTAAACTTTCGGCAATCCCTGTAGCTGGTACGGCAAGTATTTCAACATCATCACGAGTTGGTTGTACATCAATGATAGTTGAGTCATACATGATGATGCCGCCAGGCTTTACATCACCTTCAAACTTTTCAAGTGAAGGACGATTGAAAGCTACTAACAAATCAGGATTACTAACGGTAGGCGAGCCAATTTCTTTATCAGAAATATTGACAAAACAATAAGCTGTACCACCGCGCATTTCAGGTCCATAAGAAGGAATCCAACTAGAGTTAAAACCTTGTTCCATAGCTGCATTGGCAAGCATTGTTCCAAGTGATAGGACACCTTGTCCTCCAAACCCTGCAAATTTCATGGATGGATTTTTGTATCTATCTTCGGGATTTGTCGGATAATGTTCGGATGGTTTAATGTCAGTCCCCAACACTTCTTGGATTTCTTTGGAGGTTACGGTTTTCTTTTCTTTGATGATTGGCTCTCGTGTTTTGATTTCATCCCGCAACACCCCCACTTTGTAATACGCTCCCATGTTTTCCTTCATCCATTCGAGGGATTGAGCTGGTGTAAGTTTCCAGCCCGAAGGACATGGAGACATGATTTCACAGAATGTAAAGCCTTTACCTTCCATTTGAGCTTTAAGTGCCTTTTTGATAGAGCGTTTCGCTTTATTTCTGCTACTCGTATCCCACAGAGCAGTTCGTTCCACATAAACAGGAGCCGTCAGGGCTGCTATCAATTCAGACACTTTCATGGGATAACCTTCGTTTTCGATGGCTCTCCCGCGTGGTGTTGTTGATGATTTCATACCTACTAATGTGGTTGGGGCAACTTGACCACCTGTCATGCCATAAATAGCATTGTTTACAAACACAACCGTAATTTGTTCACCGCGATTTGCTGCTTGGATAATATTGTTTCCACCAATAGCGGCTAAATCTCCATCGCCTTGATACGAAATAACAATAGCATGAGGATGAGCCCGTTTGAGTGCGGTGGCAACGGCGGGAGCCCTACCATGTGCTACTTGAATATTTCCCAAATCAAAGTAATAATATATAAAAACTGAACATCCGACAGGGCTTACAATAATTGTCCTATCTTGAATGCCCAGTTCATCAATTGCTTCTGCAACATATTTATGAATATTGCCATGGCCACAACCAGGACAATAATGTGTATTCATCTTGTCTTCGCCTGGTTTCCTGTCATAGACAGCATAAAACGAATCCGATTTCTTTAATATTTTATTTGCCATTCTTACCTCCGAGTTAATTTCATGATATAGGTTTAAAATGTTATTTAATGAACGCTTTTTCAAAACCTTCGAAAACTTCTTCAATTGATGGCACATATCCGCCCATTCGAGTATACAAACGAACTGGTTTTAATTCACCGACAGCTAGTCGTACATCATCAACCATTTGTCCGTTTGATAATTCTGTGACGAAATAGCCTTTTATATTTTCCCTATAACTTCGCAACTTTGCTTTAGGGAATGGGAATAAGGATATAGGTCTAACAAGACCAAGTTTAATGCCTTTTTCCCTAGCAGTATCAACAACACTTCGCATGATTCTTGACATAATTCCATAAGCTACGCCAATATATTCAGCATCGTCGGTTCTATATTCATCAAATCTAATCTCGTTTTTTTCGATTTCAGCAAATTTATTTTGAAGATTTTGATTATGTGCCTCAAGTTCTGCTGGTTCAAGATAGATTGAATTGATAAGATTTTTCCGTGTTTCCTTCGTAGCATGTAATGCCCAAGAACTCTTGTCAATTTTCATCTCGACAGGTTCAGGATATTCAACAGGCTCCATCATCTGTCCTATATAACCATCTGCTAAAACACAGGCAACGGCTCGATATTTATCAGCTAATTCAAAGGCAAGCATGGTCAAATTGCACATTTCTTGAGCTGAATTGGGAGCAAGAACGATTAACTTATAATTGCCATGCCCACCACCTTTCACAATTTGATTGTAATCAGATTGTTCGGGGGCGATTGAACCTAAGCCTGGACCCGCTCGCATGATATCAACAAGTACGACAGGTAATTCTGAACTGGCTGCATAAGAAATACCTTCTTGCTTAAGTGAAACACCTGGACTTGAGGAAGCGGTCATTGTCCTCTCGCCAGCGGCGGCAGCCCCGTAAGTCATTTGAATAGCGGCGATTTCACTTTCTGCTTGTAAAAACACTCTACCAACGGATGGAAAAAATTTTGCTGCCGCCTCTGCAATTTCGCTGGCAGGCGTGATTGGATAACCATAAAATGATTGACAACCCGCTAATATAGCACCCTTTACTACGGCTTCATTTCCTTTTATAAATTCTTTTGCCATTGTTTCTCCTTTTTGTAAACTTTAATAATTAAATATATGTGATATATTATTCAACTACCGCACCTTTTTTGTAAACGATAATTGCTCCAGGTTCAGGACATGCATAAAAACATATACCACATCCCGTACAACCTTCACCTTTATACTCTACAGGGTGATACCCTTTTGTATTGAACGATGATAGCTGTATAATCACATCTTTTGGACAAGCAATAATACAAAGGGTACAGCCCTTACATTGGTCATGTTCAACAACGATTTTAGCTTCTTCTAAAACTGCCATACTTTTTCCTTTCTTAAATAAGATTAATTGATTAAATTAAAATAGCCTTGAAGCAATTTCGAGGCTATTAGTTCAAGCCGACAAGCCGACTTGGTTAATCATATTTCGCCTTCGAAATTTGATTACAGACGTAAGTATAAACTACTTAAATTATTTACCGTTACCATTGTACATGCCCCAATTCTCATTGTCAATAAATGTAGATGGGGTAGGCGTATTTCAATTTGGTAGTGTGATGTTGAAACCGTTGGTACTCCATATTTATCAGTGCCTAGAAGTCCAAAACTCTACTTTAGACTCCATTAACCATACCACTCCATCCCAACCTTCGGGAATACCATGCTTCAGCAAATCATTCATTCGGTCTATGTACAAGTGGACAACCTTATCATTAGGGTTTATCATTAGTACTTTCTCAAAGCATTCCTTTGATTTTTGAAAATGTTGTTTACGATACCATTCAATGCCTGATTCAAAACAGGCTTGGGTTTGTATTTTTAAGTTCATTTCTATAGCAGGTAATCCATCCATCACCTCATAAAGCATAACTGGAATTTTCCGTCCTTTGACAACAACCATATCTAAAAAACGAATATGAACATCATTACTATCAAGTTGATAATACGTTTGTTCACTTATAATCATCGAAACGCCATAATACTTTGTCAAGCCTTCAATTCGTGCTGTCAAATTCACATTATCAGAAAAGGCATCCCCTTGCATGCGATTTTTTTCCCCAACCATACCAAACATCATGTTACCAACATGTACACCAATACCGATATTGATTGGTCGCCAATTTTCTTTTAGAAAATGTTGATTGTAATTTTCCACTGCTTTTAATTTGGCAATACCTGCCTGAACTGCATCATTTACACCATTTGGAAATGCAGCCATCATCCCATCCCCCAAATACTTAATGACAAAGCCGTTATACTTTCGAATAATAGGACTAACATGTTTTAAGTAATCATTGATAAAATCAAAATTTTCTTTAGAGGTCATCATTTCTGACAAAGTAGTAAACGAACGAATATCTGAAACCATAATTGCCATTTCTTTGGCAACATGGTCACCAAGTTTGATATCTACAATGCTATCTCGCCGTAAAAACTCAAGATACTTGTTCGGTACAAAACGGGTGGAGGCTTGGCGTTGAGTTTCAATGGTATTCAACAAGTCAAATGTACGTAATGCGGCAATAACTGTTGTGAATAGTTTGATTTTTGTGAGTTCTGTTTTTGATTTATAGTCGTTAATGTCATAAGAAACAATTATCTGTGATTCGGGTGCTTGCCCAGGTTGTCCTGTCCGTAAAATAATACGAACAAGTTGATTTTTTAATATTTTGCGAACATACTTTATCACTTGCAGACCTGCATCATCTGTTTCCATGACAACGTCCAACAAAATCAAAGCAGTATCGGGATGCTCTTCAATAAACGACTTGGCTTCTTCGCCCGAATATGCCGAGTATAGTTTAATAGTCTTTTTCTTAAACATGATTTTTTTAAGTGCCATGCCAGTGATGTTGTGAATTTCCTTTTCATCATCTACTATCAAGATTTTCCAAGCCTGGTTTGGGGTTGAGTCATCGTTACTATAAACAATAGCTTCATCATCGGGCAAGATGAAATTATCGTCATCAGGCATAATAATCATGTCATCATCAATTTGCATAGTTACTTTTCCAATTTGGCTTTTTGCTTACTATTGGGATGGATAGTGATGGTCATACTGAAGTGCCGCTCTCTGCAAAATCAGTCGTGCTCAACACGAATAAATTGGTCAATTTCACAGGCAGAAAAAGCCAATCAATCATTTTTAAAAACGAAACACAACACCCAACCTTATGAATAACTATTGACATAAGGTTAATTGTATTAGCATTAAACTCCTACATTTTGCAACTCTTAACTATGGAGGCATGTAGGTGTCAGTTTATCACAAAAACCAAACCATCAGTAGGAAATCAAACCTACAGAACGAAATGGAAACGGAACTAGTAACCGAAGTGCAAGGCACTTATCAAGTGCTTTGCACAGTTCAATTGTATATTTCTATGTAAGAAAGAGCATCAAACGTTGTTACAATGTTTTTAGGCTTTGAGAAATTATATCGCTGAGTTCGTCCTTACGAACACGCCGACTTTTTTTCTTTTTCTTTGAACGTTTATGCGTTTCGTTAAATACCTGAAAAGCGACAGCCATTGTTGTCGATGATAAATCCTGTTCGGGTATTAAAACTTCCTTTTCAGGTTTTTTTTCAACAGATTTAGGTTTTCTGGCTCTAGGTTCAGGTTTTGGTGGCGGTTCAAGTAGTGCTTTAATAGATAAGTTTATCTGTCTTTTACGGGGATTAACTTTCAGCACTTTTACATCAATAACCGTACCTTCAGAAACAACATCTTTAGGAGATTTCACATAATCATGTGATAATTCACTAATATGAATTAATCCTTCTCGTTCTAAGCCAACATCAATAAAGACACCATAATTTTCAATACGTGTTATTTCACCCTTAAGCACATCGCTCACTTTGACTTGGCTATATTTACGAGCGACAGGTTTAATCATCGTTAAGCCAATTCGCCCTTTTTCCTTATCTAGTGTTTTTACCCAAACCGTAACCTTGTCCTTAATTGTTAACACGTCTGTAACCTTTTCCACACGTTTGCGAGAAAGTTCAGAAATGTGTAACAACCCATCTTGTGGCAGGTTAATGTTTACAAATGCTCCAAAATCGGTAATAGTTCTAACAACGCCATCTATTTTTTGTCCGACTTCAATAGTTACATTTGCTAAACTTCTATTCCCACGCCGACTACGTCTATTCCGACGCCGACTACGTTTCTTTTTTACGGGTTCCGATTCTTTCGATTTTTTTTCAGGTGCAGAATCGGATGAATCAGTCGTTTTTGTAGACGCTTCAGCCGCTTCAGGTGCTTCAGCCGTTTTATGTGATTCAGCCACTTTAGGTGACTCAAGTACTTTAGGCACTTCGGGTGATTCAGGTACTTCTTCATCAAAGGACTCTTTTACCGATGTATCCATGGTGGAATCTTCAGTGGATTCGGATTCATAAGTAACCGATGATGGATTTTCCGACATGTTTTCTACAGGGGAACTTTCTACTACATTATTTTCTTCTGAAATTTTTTCAGAAACAGAAATTTGATTTTCTGGTAGTTCGTTTGATGTTTTTTCTTCGATAGATTCTTCTGTTTTAAGAAGAGATACTTCACTCATATTAAACAAATCCTGATAAATTTTTAGTTCTACCTTACATAGTATTCCTAAAACTAGGAAACATTAATGTGAGCTACCCAAGCCTAAAGGTGTTGGGCTTCCTGCTTCATAGACGACCACTGCCCGAAGGGCACTACCTTATCATCTCCACAGGCGTTCATTCCCGCCGCTCCGACGGTATTTTCGTCTAACATTTCTTGTCCTCTTTTTTTGATGTTGATAGCTGCATTCAAGTCTCCACTTGCCTTTGTATTCCAACTGCCGCTTAAACTCGCTCCAACCTACATCCGCTATTGATTTGGACAACTTCTCATTTTTGACCATGCCTTTCACATTCAGGTCCATGAATATGTTTTTGTTGCCCTCAATCAATTTTCTACTTGCCTTATGCAGAAAGTCTTTTCGTTGGTTGGCTACCTTCTCATGCTGGCGTGCCACCTTGAT
>NBMH01000215.1 GCA_002084875.1 Anaerolineaceae bacterium 4572_78
ATATTGAAATCCTAATACAATTTGGTCGTTGCGAGAAGTATTACTATTTCGTATATCATTAAAGGTACCTAGTTCAACACAACTACCATTAAGAATAATTTGATTAGTGGTAGAACTATGTTCAATAGATTGCCGCATGAGCAATAATGCTTGCAAAACAGTTGATTTTCCACGTCCATTGATACCTGTAAATAAATTAATATGACTAATTGGAATAAAAACATCATCTTCAAAACACTTAAAACTTATTAGTTGAATTTCAGTTAGCATAAACATCTCCTAAAACTTCTTGAGCTAATCGAAAACGTCTTAAAACTCGTTTGGTATCGCCTGTTGAAAAGCGAATAGCATCAATGAAATCGGGATTATTAAGCAGGTGTTTATAATTTGCTAGTATCTTTTCTCGATGGGTTTCTAAAAATTCATCAGACTGCTTGGCAAAGAAATAACTAACCGATTCTAACAATGCCATGTTAATTCGTCCTCGTGAGTGTTCTGTCGGTAAACGAAAATTATTTTCACCAAAAAAATTATGCGTTTGCCTAATGACACGTTCAAAATCATGTCTCATTTTGTCAAAATCAGCCTCATCCATTTTATTCATTGATTTCAAGGCATGTCCTAAAAAGGCATCCATGTCATTTTTGTACAGGGTCTCATAATCAAAATGACGAAAAGCTAAATAGCGTAGTATGGCTTCCCTATCTTTCATGCGTCGGGCAGAAATACCGTTATCAATTGCTTGCCGAAAGTAGGCATTTTTCGATAGCTCATTGAGTAAACGGGTGGCATCACCAAGAAAGATACAATTTCTAATCTCTTGGCGGTTTAATTGCGTGCCACCAGTATTGATGCGATTAAAAATATCATAAACCATTGCAATTGGAACGGAGGGTTTAATGATGTATAGAAATAGTTGTCTATTTTCGATGTCGGTTTGTAAGCGTGGGTACAGTTCTTCAAATGTGTAACCGTTCAAGTCAACTAAAACTTCTAATTTTTTTAGTTTAAACTCGTTATTCAGAAATTCATACAGGGTGGTGGTACGTTGCAAGCCATCTACGATAATATATTTGCCTTCTTTATTTTGGTTGACGTATATGGGAGGCAAGGGAATATTTAATAAAATAGACTCAATAAATTTTGATTTTTGTTCAGGTTTCCAAACTAGGTTTCGTTGAAATTCAGGGTCAATAATCAGTATTTCTTGTTTTAGTTTTCGCATCCAATCAAAAACTGAATATTTATCCTCTCGAATGTCTACCTCTTTGGGCATGCTATAGGGATAAATTGAGCCATCTCCGTAACCTTCATGCTTTTGAGTATCACTATCTAACTCAATAACTTCGGGGTCATTGGCATTATGGTCAGTTTGATTGTTCATACTTTAACCTCGCACTTAAAAATGTTAGACAAGAATTTATTTTGTTAATTTTACACCAAACACAACAATTAAATCAAATCTCAACAGGAATAATTTTTTCATTATTCATCCGTAATTTAAACCTTCGCAAATTTGCTTACTCAAACAAAAAAAGGTAATATGGGACTACAAAAGTTTGCCGACTTTTGTAATCTAAAATTATACATAATATTGGAGTATATCATTATGACAAAACCTATAAACTGGAATCTGGATACGATTTTTGAAGGGGGCAGTCAATCTGAATCATTGGCAATGTTCATCAATGAAATGGCTGAATTGGTAGCCAAAGTAGAAAAGATAGAGCTACCTCCTGAACTGAATGAGAAAACTCAACCCGTTTGGGTACATGCTATTCAAGCTACTTATGATGTTTTAGCCCGATTATGGCAAGCTAGTGCCTTTGCTCATTGTTTAGTTGCACAGGATACAAACGATACCTTAGCCGACCAAGTTTTAGCCCATATTGATGAATATCATGCTCGATACAGAGCATTGATAGCTCGTCTATCGCATGCCTCAGCCCAGCAAAATGACGATGTGTGGCAGGTATTGCTCGAAGATGAAGCCATCCATCCTACGACATTTTTCCTGAATAACCAACGTACACTTGGTCGAAAGAAAATGTCTGCCGATAAGGAAACACTTGTCGAGGAATTGGCAAAAGATGGCTATCATGCATGGCAACGAGTGTATAATAACATGGTCGGAGCAAAAAAGATTGAATTTGAAGAAAATGGTCAGGTTAAATTAATGTCTGTGGGACAGTTGCAAGATAAATATATGCATGCCTCGAGCCGTGAATCACGAAAAAAGGCATTTAATGCTTATAGTAACGCATGGCAAGAACTGGCTCCTATTTGTGCTATGAGCTTGAATAATCAAGCAGGTTTTCGTTTGACCATGTATCGTCATCGAGGTTGGGATTCGGTCTTATCTGAACCATTACGCAATAATCACTTGACCCGCCAAACACTTGATACGATGTGGTCAGTTGTTGCTGAAAAGAGTCATAAATTGCTAGATTTCATGTCTGCTAAAGCTAAGTTACTTGGGATTGACCGTCTAGCTTGGTTTGACCTAATTGCTGGTATTGGTCAGGCAGAACGTGAATTTACCTTTGCCGAAGCAGGTGATTTCATAGTGGACGGTATGCGTTCTGTTGATAATAATTTGGCTGATTATTGTCGCATGGCACTTGATAAAGAATGGGTTGAAGCAGAAAACAGAAGTACCAAACGACAAGGTGGTTTTTGTACCAGCTTTCCGCTCACAAAAGAATCACGAATTTTCATGACATTTGATGGAAGTTTTGACAGTTTACTGACTCTTGCCCATGAATTGGGGCATGGCTACCATCATTGGGTCATGCGTGATTTGCCTGTGGGGGATCGCATTTATGGCATGAACCTAGCAGAGACTGCTAGCATCTTTAATGAATTAGTAACCACTGATGCCGCTTTGCGAAATGCGAAGAGTGATATGGAATCATTGATTATACTCAATGAGAAATTAAGTAATGCCATAACTTACTTGATGAATATCAAGGCACGCTTTGATTTCGAGACGGCATTTTTTGCCAAGCGAGCAGAAAAGCAATTGAGTATTGATGAATTATCAGAACTAATGCTATCTGCTCAAAAAGGTGCTTTTCATCATGCCATGCCCGAAAATGATTATTTACCACTCTTTTGGGCTGCAAAGCTACATTTTTATAATACTCAAACACCATTTTATAATTTTCCATACACATTTGGTTTTTTGTTTAGTCAGGGAACTTATTGGCAGGCATTAAAAATGGGGGCGGATTTTTCTAAACAGTATATCGCATTACTAGAAGATACAGGCAGAATGGATACGGAAACGCTTGCTCGTAAACATTTTGGAGTTGATTTAACTCAACCTTCCTTTTGGGAAGAGGCAGTTGACCATATATTAAAAGATGTTGATACATTTGTAGCTTTAGCAGATAAAATTTCAGAATAAAAATACGCCAAATTACCTAGTCCATTAATTAAATTCTCACTTGACTAAAACGTGTATTTCTGTTATAATGAATTGATGGGTGTTGGTACCTCACCTACCTTCGCCCTACCAACGTAGGACAGGTATTTTGCCTGTCCTACGGAACATGATTTTTAAGTAAGGTAGAGAAAAGTTTATGGACTATCATCATTTTGACGAAACAAAAACAAATTATTCTTCAATATTAGACACAGTGGAATTTTTGCCTGTTCCTCATTCGGAATCGAAGGACATCCCACTTGCCGTACCTGTAACACTATATTTTGGAAAACGCATCCTACAAACTATACGTGAGGTACTTGAAACCGTTGTCCCCGCAATTGTTATTGCCCTTTTAATCAATTTATTCCTTGCCCAAGCAACGCGAGTCTACGGGCAGAGCATGGAGCCTAATCTCCATACCTAAACGGGTTATCGGATTGCCGGGCGAAGAAATTAAAGTTGTACAAGGACAAGTTTTTATTAACGAGCAGCCCTTAAAAGAAACATATCTTTCCCATGCTGAGCGTCGAAATCAATTCAGTAATTTTCGTGCTACTATCATTCCCGAAGGGCATGTTTTTGTACTTGGTGACAATCGAGGTGCTTCAAATGACTCTCGCTCTTTCGGTTCCATACCGATTAAGCAAATTATCGGTCGAGCATGGTTATCTTATTGGCCTGTGGAAAATATGGGGTTGGTACGTTAATGAAATATCAAAACTTAGAGCGTCAAATCTTGGTTTGACTGAAAAAGCAAGTTTTTTCGCTCCAGACACTCATGATGCTCCAAATATCATGCCAGCGGCAACGTAAAATAAATGGTGGTTCTTTTTTTCAATTGACTATCCACTCCGATTTGTCCCCCATGGGCTTCCACAATATGTTTGGCAATAGCTAAGCCCAATCCCGTGCCAGCATGCTTAGAACGCGAATAATCGCTCTTGAAAAACCGTTCAAAAATGCGTGTCTGGTCTTGTTTAGGGATGCCAATGCCTGTATCAGTTACAGTAATTCGGACAAAATCGTTTCCATGAGGTATTTCGGCTCCCACAGTGATTTTGCCTTTACTCGTAAATTTGGTGGCGTTGTGAATAAGATTAGCAAACACTCGTGTGATAAATTCGTTATCAGCAAGAACGTTTAAATCGGCAGGAATGGCTAGATTTAAGTTCAATCCTTTACGCATAGCTTTAGGACGAAAACGCTCCATTTGAGTATTGACTAAACGATACAAATTGATAGGAATTAGCTTCAGTGGAATACGCCCGCTTTCAATCATGGATAAGTCCATCAATTCTTGGGTAATTTGCTCCAGAGTTTCCATTTCTTCCAAAATTTTACTGACAAGGCGAGGTGCCATGGAATGGTCTTCTAATGCTCCGTTGAGCAAGGTCTCAGCCATCAAACGTGCATCTGCAATAGGAGTACGTAAATCATGAGAGATGTTCGCCACAAAATCATGCCTTGCTCGCCATAAACGCTGTAACTCGCTAACATCTTCTAAAATAATTACTACCCCTATTGGATGATTATTGTCATAAACCGCTGTAGCCCTCACCATAAAAACATAACCATTATGATTGAGTTGTGAAGTAATCTCCAAGCCTTCGGCAACTATATTTTTAGCAATTTTAAATAATTTTTCATCGCCCGTCCAATCAAAAAGTGTTTTGTAGTTCGGTGAAGATTCAAAGATAGCACATGCTTTTTTATTCACCTCTACAATATGAAATGTATTGTCGAGATAAATAATCCCATCGGATGATAATTGGTTTTGAGTTTTGTAATATGCTTGATGATGGTTCATATTAAAATCGTTTACCCTCCGCATTCCAAAACTCTGTGTTGGAACGCGAGGGATGAGTAATTATCAGTCAGGCTAAGGTGAGACAGGTGCAGTATTAATCGTCGGTAAAACACCACTACCTGGAATCACTATATTAGGAACAGTTCCTTCGGGAGTGAAAATTAATTTATCGGTTGCTTTAAGGGCATCGGCATTTGCCTGCACGATTCTTAAATTCAGAAGTCCTGGATTTTTATCATAAATTCCAGCTAAGATTTGTTGATATGCCAAATCAGCCTTTGCCTTTTCAACAGCGGCTTTTGCCATAGCCTGATTAATTTCCAAATCCTTTTCAGCCGCTAGAAGTTCGTTTATCTTTTGAGCTTCGATGATGGCTTGCTCGGCTTCGACACGAGCAAGTTCATTGGCTCGTTCAGCTTCAATAACCGATTTTTGAGACAGAATTTTTTTCTGTTCTAATTCAGCCAAAAGCGTCTGCTGTTTTGACTCTTCTTGAATCCGACTCTGTTGGACACGAATTTCTCCTTCTTGTCGAGCTTGTTCGGCAGCTGATTCGGCATCAGCTTTTAATTTATCTTGAGCGGCTTTTTCTGTTTCTAGCCGACTTTGTACAATAGCATCTAACCTACTCCGCACATCGTCTGAGAGCACTACATCAGGCACGACTACATTTGCTAATGTTGCCCCAAAGACACTGCTAAACTTTCCTAGCTCTTCATCAACACAATTTCGTAGGTCATCGCGAGCTGAGCCGATAATGCTATCGTTAAACGTTCGTTGTCCAACACACACTTTCATCGCCTGTTGAGCAAAACCTGACACCATTTCATCCAAAGCTTGGTCATTGGTATATTGATTTCTGGGTCTGTAACCGAAAAGGAAACACCTTGTCGAGAAATGCGTTTCATCTCAACAAACAAACCAAAATCACTGTAAATACCAGGACCAACTATATTAGAAATTTGTCCTCCCCGAAATTGAATACCTGTTTCCTGTTCTTCTACTTTAGCAAAAATATACATTAATTGGCTTGAGAAGAAAAACAAAAATCCCAAGATGATTAAACCGATAATCACAATAGTGATTGATTTACTAATAAACTTATCCATAAAAATTACGCCCTCCTATTTTTCGTAAACCTAAAATTGAAATTTGCCAAGTTCAAAGGTGAAGTATACCATAGTAAATAGAAATCTGTCAAAAAGTAACAGAAGAAATAGTTAGACAAGAAACATGTTTGAAAACCTTTGGTTCTTTGGGAATCCAGTAGAAAATGAAAAGGCGTGTAAAAGAGCTATCTTCTGCATGCAACGGTAAAGCTACTGCACTCCTGATTCTATTTTAATTTCCAAACTCAAATTTGCCAAGAAACATAAATTCTATTAAGATACATCTCAAGATACATCTCTAAAATCCATAGGATATTATAATAGGAGTATTACGTTATGAGTCTAATCCAATTTGTTCAGTATATCGGGATTCCCCTTGTGATTAGTGGTGTCCTAATAGTCGTTTTGCTCACAGGCTTTGCTTATTTGAGCTATGTTGAGCGCAAGACCGTTTCTCGATTTACCATACGATACGGACCCAATCGAGCTGGCCCTTATGGTTTGCTACAACCCATTGCCGATGCAATTAAGATGGCATTTAAGGAAGAACTGATGCCCACTCATGTGGACAAAGAAGTTTATATTTTAGCACCTGCCTTAGCGGTTGCTACCGCCCTGTTTGCTTGGGCAGTGATTCCACTTGCCCCTGGTGAAGTGATAAGGGGCATTTATGGTTTTGAGTTTTTTGGTGTTACTATACCAACAGCGTTGGCAAACGTCAACATCGGTTTATTGTACCTCATGGCAGTAACGGGTATTGCCACATACGGCGTGATTTTAGCAGGCTGGTCATCAAATAACAAATATTCGTTGCTTGGGTCATTACGAACAAGTGCCCAGATGATTAGCTACGAACTGCCGCTTGGCGTTTCATTGGCAACAGTTTTATTAATTGTTGGTTCAATGAATTTAGTGGAAATTGTCGAATTTCAAGCGGAACATCTATGGACAGTTTTATATTTCCCGATAGGTCCGATTGCCTTTGTTATCTTTTATATATGTGGTTTGGCAGAAGCAAATCGTTCACCATTTGATTTGCCTGAAACGGAAAATGAATTGGTAGCGGGATATATCACCGAATATGGCGGTATCCGTTTTGCCTTATTCTTCATGGGTGAATACATCCACATGATTACTTTTAGTGCTATTGCGGCTACACTATTTTTTGGCGGATGGCATGGCCCCTTTGTCGAACAGTTCCCATTTTTAGGGGTGATTTATCTAATCATAAAAATTGCCATTTCAATTTTCATGATGATTTGGATACGTGCTAGTATTCCACGTCTTCGCTACGATAAGTTAATGCAATTTTGCTGGAAGTTTTTACTACCTGTTTCCTTAGTAAATTTAGTTG
>NBMH01000216.1 GCA_002084875.1 Anaerolineaceae bacterium 4572_78
TTGGGGTCAGAGTAAAATAAATTTTGCTAGAAAAACAGGGCAATAAAAAGATTGATAAAAAGATTGATAATTAGGTTTAATTTTACTCTGACCCTAATTATTTTGCGAACGTAGCAAGCAAATAAATGGTGGGTGCAGTGAAACTACCCACCCTTACGCTTGCTAACTCTTAATCATTGCACTACCGTAGGAGTAGCTATGACATTAAAAACCTATTGTTCACGCTGGCTTAATCCTATTCCTTTAATAGGATTAATTTTTGCGTGGTTTTTCTTCTTTTTAACCACTACCGTAACAGCAGATACTGAGATTTCAGAAAATCCGTTGCCTATACTTGGTACTGCTGAAGAGGGCGATTCCTCATTTGCCGGGGGGATTTCCATTGATGGTAAGGATTACCAAAAATCAGTGGTTAAAGATACGGTCGGTTATATGGATATGACTGGCGATATTATGGCGATCCCAGAACATATTGACCATAAGGTTGATATTTTTGTTTATGGGGATTATCAGCCATTTCCACCCCCTGAAATTGCTCCCTTCCAGTTTATGTTGGATACCGAAGGCAAGCTTTTAGCATGGGATCACGATCTAACAAGCCTTGTCCCTTTTCAGAAGCAGGTTCCATTAAAATCAGTTCATTCCGTGCCGATTTATAGTGGACATATTACGGCTGCTAGCTTATTAAATGTTGGTTTTGCTTATCGTTTGCCCGATGAGAGCATTATTGCCAGTCCTGAAATGATAAGGGCGACGATAGAACCCTCCCATTACGCCACGCTTGATGTTCAGACTGGCATTATGCACATCCCTGCGATTCAAGTCCCAAATGAATTAGGAAAAATCACCGTTTATCAAGTCAATCTATTGGCTGTGAATGATAATTTTTCTACTTTTCAATTGTTAGATGTCGCATTGGTTGAAGGCAAGGTTAAAGGTTCACACGCGAGTTATGATCCTAAAACGGAAACTGCCCAATTATCGGGTATGTATAGGTTAGGACAGTCAGAAACCCACAGTTTCCGTGAAACATTGACTCGTGATCCAGAAATGGGGTGGTTTACGGTTTCCAGTCAAACGCAATTGCCCTATTTTCCTGGCATTTTGGAATTGACCGCCATAGATCATAAGACGATGGCATTGACATGGTTGCCGGTCACTTCTAGCCTCACACCTGAAATTGCTTACGAAATTCACGTTTCCAAATTGCCTGATTTTGTGCCTGGTGTAGATACTCTTTACGCCACCGTTGTTGATAAAACGCAATACGAATTAACGGATTTCAAAGCCAACACTATTTACTACGTGCTGATTATAGCCATAGATGGGCAAGGTAATCGCAGCCTAGAACGGGTATATCAATCTGCTAAAACGTTGACACCATCACCAACTGCCAGCTTTTTTTCCAGACCCAGCCCAAATAGTATAATTAACTTCTACAATAGTACGGTAAATAAGCCAGGTGTCGCGCAATATATCAAGGTTACCGAAACGGGCAAAGTTCCCCTAACTGTTGATTTCATTGGCATCACGGGTGAAAATGCCGATAATTTCAAAGTGATTAGTCCTGATTTTCCCTTTACGATTGATGACGGCGGAAATGCTAAGAAAATAAAAGTACAATGTTTTGCTTCTGAGGAAGGATTGCGTACAGCTAATTTACAACTCAGTAGTAACGATCCCTTGATGCCTGAAGTAAGCTACACTTTGGAATGTAATGGTGTACCTCTCTCATATGGTAGTGGCAGCGTTTCTGTAAGGCTTGTGCCAAAATATCTTTCCACGCCTGCACCAAATAGTACGCTTCAGTTCTTCAGTGAGATAGACAATGTTGGTACGGCTTCTATTCAAACTATTAGCATTAATGAAGGTGGTAATGCAGATTTAACCATTAGCTCTTTTGCTATCACTGGAACAAATGCTAATGATTTCAGCGTTTTGTCGCCTACTTTTCCCTTTACGATTGTCAAAGGTGGGGTTACTCAAACGGTGACAGTGCAGTGTAGTCCAGCAGCGATTGGTTTACGCACTGCCCAATTACAAGTTAATAGCAATGATCCTGAAAAATCAGTCGTGGAGTACAGCTTAGAATGTAATCCAATGCCCTCTCTTGTGCACCCACAAAAAGGCAATGCTGTTTTACTTGACTCTGATGCCAAGCAGACTTGGGGAATGCCTACTAAATTTTCCGGTGGTGTCTCGGTAGATGGTGGGAACATCGTTGCTAATGGCAGGGCAACTCATTTCCAAGAAACATCTGTAAAAGCAAGGATTGAAGTTGATCATGAACATGTTGGGCAAAAAGCTGATTTACTGTTTGTCATTGGGAAGGAACCACAACCAGCACCTTATGATGAAGGAACCGATACAACTTACAACTCGGTCAGCAGTTCTAATAATTTCTATCCATTAGACTGGTATATACCCTCTGACGAGCAAAAACCGGTAGAAATGTATGTACCTGCTGAAGGTTGGGAACCACAACTCATTACTGCTTTTGATCATGCTGTCACCTTGCCAGAATTCATAGAGCGAGATTTTTGGGAGGGAACATTTGAAAAGCCCGGCATGTATCACTTCTTTATCGGGTATCGTTTAGAAAATGGAGACATTATCTATAATCCTATGCCTATTAGGGTAGAGGTACAAGCAGGTGAACAACCTTATTTTCCTGGTATTGTACAGATTGCTTCCACGAATGTTGATAGTGCTTCTCTCGCTTGGTTGCCCGCCACTGACAACAAGACACCAGCTGATGCAATCAGTTATGAGGTGCATTTGTCAGATAAACCTGGGTTTGAACCAACTAGCAATACCTTGCATACTTCAGTTACAGGTGTTAACCAAGCAGATTTAGCAGATTTAACAATGGCAACCAGTTACAGTATATTGGTTGTTGCTGTCGATGCTGATGGTAATCGGAGTAAAGAACGAGATTATCGTACTGTGACGACTTTTAATCAGCCTGTTGTAGTGAGTAGTACCACTAAATTTGCTGAAGATAAAGAATTGGGTTTAGGTGAAGCCACAACCCAGGATGGCACAGTGTTTACTTATCCATCTGCAAGCACAGGCACACAACCTGAAGTGGGTAGCGTGTTGTTTGCTAACGTTGGGGAGGATGTTTATCTCCGCAAAGTCGATTCAGTGGAAAATACTGCACAGGGGCTAGTCGTGCGTACCAGCGAAGCTGAGTTAGCTAAAGTATTAGAAACAGGTACCATTGATACTCAGTTAAAAATGTTTGATCTTAGTAAGGTAACATCAAATGGTAGTACAGGACGTACAGGACTGAGAACATCGCGTTCATTGCATCGTGTCAGGAAGAGTAGCCAACAAGCTGAGGTGAAAGCGAGTGTAACCTTTACGCCTGATCTTGAAACTAAACTAGATTGGAGTTATGGCATTTTTAAAGGATTTACTCTTAATGAAGCCAGAATCATTGCTAATGGCGAATTAGAAGCTGAAATAGGAGCTTCTTATAATTTTAATGCTTCCGGTTCAGTGGAAAAAGAGTTTAAGCTTTTCACTAAGACTTTCAGAGCGAAGTATTTAGTGGGTGGTGTACCCGTTTTTCAGGATACCACCTTGAGTTTAAAAGCAGTACTTAGTGCGAATGCTTCTGCTAAAATTAACGCGGAAGCGGTAGCAAATGCTATTGCTACTATTAAACTGGGTGTACAATGGGATCCTAACACAAAAAGCTGGAAAAAAATTGCCGAGCAAGGTTTTAGCAAATCTTTCACTGCCGATATCAGTGTACATGGTGAGGTAGTAGGAGAAATCCGTTTAATTCCTAATATTGAAGTCAAGTTCTACAAGGCCTTGGCAGGGAACCTTTCGATTGAGCCGTTTTTAACTAATACTATAGCGGCTGAAACGATAGGTCATGCGAACATGTTGGAGAGTTGGGGCTATTTAAAAACTCAGTTAACCAGGTTTGATGCGATTTTGCAAGCAGAGGCATTTGTTAGTGCCTCACTTGATATTATCATCAAAGAGTTTGAACTATTGGAAAAAACAAAGATTTGGACATCGGATGAATGGGTATTGTTCAGCTTACCTAAATTAGAGTTGAATGGTGCCACTGGTAAGGTAGGTGAATCAATTATGTTGACGGCTACCACTGAAGATGGTGCACATAATCCATTCGATAGAGGTTCAATTGACTGGGATGTCTATCCAAATAAAGGTTCTGTTAGCGGTGGTAAGACTGGAATGTTTGTAGCAGATGAGGAAGGTACTTATACCGTGTTCTTTTCTGGAAATAGTCGGTTGCCCTCTCCATTCGGAAAACAGTTTGCTTTCGCGGAAGTGAAAGTAGAAGCTAAGGATAAAGACCCAGACCCGATTCCAGACCCGATTCCAGACCCGATTCCAGACCCGATTCCCGATCCGACCCCCGATCCAATTCCAGACCAGCCTAAACCAGATGGTGGTAAAGGGTCGTCTAATGGTGATCCACATTTGTATACCTTTGATAACCTAGCCTACGATTTTCAAGCTGTAGGAGAGTTTATCCTGGCTAAATCCACTGTTCCAGATGACGTTTTTGAAGTTCAAGTACGTCAAAAACCTTGGAAAGAGCGGACAGATGTGGCTATCACTCAAGCTGCTGCTATGAATGTAGCTGGAGATAGAGTTGGGTTTTATATTGGACAGTATCCGATAACCTATATCAATGGAATTCAGCTAGAACTTCCAGAGGGTTATACTTCTTTACCGCAAGGAGGTAGCATTGTTAGACGTAACTCACTCTACAGTGTGATGTGGCCAAATGGCAATGGACTCGTCGAGGTTAGGGATAATCATTGGGGATTTTTAGTGAGCACATACATCAGTAAAGCTCAAAAGGGACAGCTTATTGGACTCCTTGGCAATGCAGATGGTGATTCACAAAATGATATTGTCATGCGAGATGGTACTAATTTAGGAACAGATATGAGCTTCGACACACTTTATCCTAAATATGCCGATAGCTGGCGCATTACCCAAGAAGAATCCTTGTTTGATTATGCAGCAAACGAAACCACGGAAAGCTTTACTGACCGTGATTTTCCACGTATTCTGTCTAAATCGACTGGACTAGATACGGCTACTCGTGCTGCTGCTGAACAAATTTGCCAGGAAGCAGGCATTACTGATCCGGTACTTTTAGAAGACTGTATTCTTGATGTGGGCTTAACGGGTGAACAAGGATTCGCCCAAATACCGACAGATTTGGCGAATCCTCAGACAACAGTTGAAGTTGCGGAACCACCTCCACCAACACTGGATAGCCCCGGCTTTGGGCAATTAAAGGGTGCCGTTTACGATGCTATCACAAAGCAAGTCATAAACGGGGCGCAGGTTAAACTGACAGTTGATGGTACGCCGTTACCTGGAACCACCGTTAAGACAACAGCAAATGGGCTTTACGAAACAGACATCATTCCTTCTGGATATGGGTATCATCTGGAAATTGAGGCTGATGGCTATATTCCTGAGCAAGTATTTGCTTTGTCGGTACCTTATGGTGAACTTGAAGAAATAGACGCTGTTAATTTAGTGCCTGTCGCATCTCAAGGAATCGGCGAGATTACTGGTACCGTGAAAAATGCTCTGAATGATACGAGCATTCCCGATCTGACTGTCTTTGCCCGCCGTTATATCAATAATCAGGTGGGTGAAATACTTGGAATGACTCAAACAGATCAAAACGGTATTTTCAATTTCAAAGACTTAAATGCTGGTAATTACACGCTAGAATTTTTTGGAAGTGTGGAAGTATTAGATAAGGAAACTTATGTCTTTGATAAAATGACAGCACTCAGCATTGGGGGACAAACGACAAATGCAGATGTTTCAATTACTCCCTATTTGTGGGAAGTTATGAATGGCGCATTATTCCGTATAGTACTGAGTTGGAGTAATGTACCTTACGACTTGGATGCTCATCTGACTGGACCAAATGGTACAGATGGACGTTTCCATATCTATTTTGCTAATCAAGGTCCGAAAGATCGAAGTTCCATACAATGGACTGAACCTTACGTCCAGCTTGACCGTGATGACAGAGACGGTCTAGGCCCTGAAATTATTAACATAGGTCGGTCACCATCGGGAGGCGTGTATCGTTTTTCTGTACATGACTATAAAAATGGTGGTTCAACTTCTAGTGATGTACTGACTCAATCGGGTGCTAAAGTTGATGTTTATAGTCTTGATGGCGTAGTCAGTTTTGATGTGCCTAATCAAGAAGGAACGTTGTGGACCGTATTTGAGATTGATGAATCTGGTGAAATCATACCAGTCAATACGATAGGATACGAGGTCAACCAGGGTGGTATACGTTCCAGACAGAGGTCAGCTCGGCAAAATAGTGTTGCGACTGATTACTGGTCAATCGTGTTTCAGGCTACTAAACCATAGTCAAGTCGTGTAGCCAGGTAGGTGGGCAACGTCTTTTGGTTGCCCACCACTGACAGACAGGCAAAACCTCAAAACACCCCTTCGCCAAATCAACTAAAAGCCTCAAGTCGTTTGACTTGGGGCTTTTTTTTATGGAAACTCACGAGCGGAACGATATCAACGTTGATGATTTGATGAGATTTCAATGAAGGGATTGTTTAAGGGGGTGTTTGTTGTATTAATCGTGTACATCTCATTTAGCTTGACAAACATACTGGATAGCTGTAATATTTGACATTATGAATACCGTAATTGAAACACCAACATTTCAAAAACAATTTGAAAAAATATGGTCTGAAGATGAACGCTTAGATTTCATCAGCTGGATTGCAGTTAACCCTTTAGCTGGGGATGTCATTCCTAATGCTGAGGGTGCCCGAAAAGTGCGTTGGTCAATTAAAGGTAGCAAGCGTAGGGTGGGTAGAGCTTCGCTGCACCCATCATCCTGCAAAGTGCTTGTGGTGTTAATTAAATTTGCTGGATTTTAATTGTCTTAACATGATTACACAAAT
>NBMH01000041.1 GCA_002084875.1 Anaerolineaceae bacterium 4572_78
GCTGAAGGCAAAGCCGAAGGTGAAAAAAATAAGGCAATAGAGACCGCCCGCAAAATGAAATCTAAAAAGTTTGACATCTCATTAATTGCTGACTTGACTGGTCTTTCTGTGGATGAAATTAACTTATGCTAAATAAAAAGGAGTGTAATAGATAAATCTATTGCACTCCTTTTCTAACAAGGAAACATACATGGGACAAAGCGTTATCAATAAGAACACTCTTTTTTATGGCGATAACTTAGACATCTTGCGGGAATATATCGCCAATGAAAGCGTAGATTTGATTTATCTTGACCCGCCTTTTAATTCCAACCGCAATTATAACGTGTTGTACAAAGATGAAGGTGGACAGGAAAGCGAGGCTCAAATCGTCGCCTTCGAAGATACATGGCATTGGAATCGACAAACGACCGAGCCTGAATTTCGAGAATTGGTCAGTCAAGGTGATGAGCTGGCACGCTTGCTTGATACACTGGTGGATGTCATGGGACGCAATCAGATGACGGCTTACCTAGTCATGATGACCAGCCGTTTACATGAACTGCACCGCATCCTCAAGCCGACAGGCTCGTTATATCTCCATTGCGACCCGACGGCTAGTCATTATCTGAAGATTATTTTGGATATGATTTTTGGAGCGGGTAATTTTCGTAATGAACTTGTTTGGGAACGTAGCCAAACTCGTTCATCCATCAGTAGAATATTTCGACGGGCTCATGATGTTGTCTTACTTTATTCAAAATCAAGCACATATCTCTTTAATTTGCAGTATAAATCTCTGTCTGAAGGATCACTAAAAATGTATTCTCAAGAAGACGAAAAAGGGATATATCGAACAGTTCCTCTATTGGTGAGTGGTAAAAGAGGAGGTAAGACGGGTGAGATTTGGTGTGGTATAGATCCCAACAAGCGAGGTAAAGCAGGCATGCATTGGATTACAACACCAGCCAAATTGAATGAGTACGATAGGCAAGGAAAAATTGTGTGGTCTGAAAATAAAAGGGCATTGCCTACTCTCAAATACTATCTTGAAGATAGTCCAGGAGTCCCAATGAATGATATGTGGTATGATATTAACTTGATAAGTTCATCATCAAAAGAATCACTCGGCTACCCAACTCAAAAACCTGTTGCCCTGCTAGAGCGTATCATCGAATCATCCAGCAATCCAGGCGATGTGGTCATGGATCCGTTTTGTGGCTGTGGTACATCTAGCCAAACAAGACCGTTTTCAATTTCAATGGTGGGCATTGGGTTTATTGCCTGCTCGTCCATTCGGGGCAAAGGCAGGTAGCAGGAAGGGCAAAAAGGGAACCGATAGAGGGGTTGACGGTATCATGACTTTTAATGATACAGCAAAAGGTAAGGATAAACGAGTCATTGTACAATTTGCATGGCACGGTTGAGCGTGAAAAGCAAGCTGAAATCGGCGTGTTTATTACGCTTCAGTCGGCGACACGTCCTATGGAAATTGAGGCAATGGAAGCGGGTTATTATCATTCAAAGGCATTTCGGCGGGACTATCCAAAGATTCAAATTTATACCATCGAACAGTTATTGGCTTGGCAACGTTAAAACTAAAACGTTTATTGACACTATTTTTATATATTGCCTTGTCTTTTTTTGTTATTATTGCTTTGCCTTATTCGATTCCGCCGCCAGTTGTTGAACTAGGCTTACCACAAACCGTTTACACCATCAACCCTAAAATTGGTGTTCATACCAGATTGACAGATGAAGTTGAAGCTTGGAAAATTAAATACACCTTGCAATTGGTTAGGGAAATGGGTAGCCCATGGCTTGTTGAGTATTTCCCATGGGCATATCATCAACCATCGCCACATCGGTTTGACTGGAGTCATAGTGATTTAGTCATTGACCATGCATATCAGCAAGGATTAACAATTATAGCTCGACTTGGTTTTGTGCCTGAATGGGCTCGTCCACCTGAAACCACAACCTCATTTCTTTCTGTTGAAAATTACGACAAATTTGGTGATTATGTCTATGCGTTTGTCAAGCGGTATCAAGGTAAAGTGGATTACATTGTGGTATGGAATGAACCGAATTTATCGATTGAATGGGGATTTCAACATGTTGACCCTGTTGGCTATACTGAACTTCTACGAATTGCCTACTATCGTGCCAAAGAAGCAAATCCAAATGTTCAAGTGTTGGGCGGGGCATTGGCTCCAACTATTGCTCCAAAAGGAGATGAATTTGCTTTAAATGATTTGATTTATTTGCAAGAAATGCTCACTGCTGGAGCAGGAGAGTTTATGGATGCTTTAGCTGTGCATGCTTATGGTTGGGTTTACCCCGTTGATGACCCACCGCAGGCTGATGTGGTGAACTTTCAACGAACAGTCTTAATTCGTCACATGCTTGTTGAAAATAGTTATGCTCACATACCTATTCACATTACAGAAGGAGGTTGGAATGACCATCCTCGTTGGATACGGGCGGTTAAACCAGGTCAAAGAATCACTTACACCATACAGGCATATCAGACAGCACAGGAGTGGGATTGGTTAAAATCTGTAAATATGTGGGTATTTCGTTATCCACGTTCAAATCATACCTATTTGGATTACTTTTCTTATGTTACACCTGAATTTATAGCCAAACCGATTTATACTGAGGTCAAACAGTATGCGACTAACTAACTAGTTGTAGGGGCGTACGGCCCTACCATTCAGCGGGCCGTACGCCCCTACTATTCAGGGCTGTTCAATGCTATTTTTTTCAGGTAGAACATGTTAGAAATATGGGACACATGTCTTATCATCGTGTAGGATTTATGCTATAAATCCCTACATATTCTGTTAAAAACAATACCCCATGGATGAGATTGAGGTACGAAATCCAATAGCTTCTTTAGCATTGAACAGCCCTAATTCACCCCCAATATGGAGAAGGTTGGGTCTACTAACGAGACCGTCTATTGATAGGCAACCCTGCTACAATCGTTCCCAAAATAAAGACAATTCCTCCAAACCATAACCAATTAACCAATGGATTGATGTATGCCTTGAACGTAGCAGATTGTCCATTATTTTCCCAGCCTGCGATAATGACATATAATTCTGTCGAAAGATAGCCATGCACACCAGGGATGGTCATCGGTTGTTGTTGGCGAATAAAAAATTCTTGGTACGGATGAATTTCTCCAACTACCTTACCATTGTGCTCAATTTCAAGTGTGCCTTTGATAATTTCGACATTGCTATCAGCACCAGCTTCACTGCTTAAACCAAGATAGGTCAACCTGTATGTACCAACAAAAGGTGATGAGATAGTCATGCTTTCACCAACGGCAACATTTTGTTGCGTCTCTACTTGGTAAAACTCCATACCGATAATGCCTATCACAGAAAATAGCATCCCAAGATGAATGAGATATCCTCCGTAGCGGCGTTGATTTTTCATAACCAATGTGGTCAATGCCATGAAGAAATTTTCTTTATGAGCCCTCCGTCGAGCAGATATGCCACGCCAATACTCTATTAAAATTGCCGTTATCGAAAATGCACAAAAACCTAAAGCTAAAACTGCCCAAATCGTTTTTATCCATGTCAGGGAATAAAGGGCGATGATTGTTAATATTCCAACGATAAGTGGTATCTTTATCAACTGCATGAGCTTACGAATAGTAACATGTCGCCATGGCATTAGCGGAGCAATGCCCATCAAAAAAACAAGAATGGCAAAAAGAGGTCCCGTCACCTGCTCAAAAAATGGTGGTCCCACCACAATTTTTTCGCCCGTAAATGCTTCGCTGATTATCGGAAAATGTGAGCCCCACCACACGGTAAAGGCAATGCTGACAAACAGAAGATTATTCAACAAGAAAGCCGATTCACGAGATAAAAGCCCGTCCAATTCGTTTTCACTGCTTAGGTCTTCCCAACGGCTAACGAATAGAAATAGGGCAAAGGCAGAAATAACCACAATGCCTACCAAAAAATAGGGTCCAATAGCACTTTGGGCAAAGGCATGCACAGAACCGATAACTCCTGAACGAGTGATGAATACACCTTCAATAACCAAGATGAAGGTCACCATAATCATGCCTATATTCCAGCGTTTCATCATGCCTCGATTTTCTTGCATGATTACCGAATGAATGAATGGCGTGGCTACTAACCATGGGATAAATGCCGCATTTTCAACTGGGTCCCAACCCCAATAACCTCCCCAACCGAGTACATCATAAGCCCATCGCCCGCCGAGCAGTAATCCCGCTCCCAAAAAAATCCAAGCAAACAATGTCCAACGGCGGGTAATTCGCATCCAAGCATCCCCTTTTTGGTGCATGATGAGTGCTGAAATGGCAAAGCTAAACGGGATAACAAATCCAGTAAAACCGATATATAAAATGGGAGGATGAATAACCATGCCCCAATGATAGAGCAAGGGATTAAGCCCACCGCCATCCATTGGAGCAAATGGTAGCTGTTCGAATGTATTGGCAAAAAACACAGTCAAACCGATAAAGAAAGCTAATATCGCTTGCATGGTAGCGATAGCGTAGGGTAAAAGGTGTTTAACATCATCCCAACGCCATAGAAAAATTGACCCTGTGAAGAGAGACATAATCCAAGCAAAAAAGAGTAACGACCCATTTTGTCCTCCCCACATGGATACTATTTTGAAAAAAAGTGAGGCACTGTTGTTTGAAACGCCACTAACATAAGCTGTTTGGTAATGCCCTGTAATCAATAAATATTCTAAAACAATAACTGCAACAGTAAGCAAAGCCGTAGCACCCAATGCCGAATTTTTAGCACTCCCCAACAATCTTACAGAAGCGTCAGAGCTTGCTTTGACATGGGCAACAATTGCAACTACGGCTGAATAAATGGCTAAAATAAATGCTAATGCTTGAGCAGTAAATCCAATATATGGCATATTTAACTCCCGTAGGATAGACAGGATATCCATTCTACATGGTCATCCTATTCGTATCCTTCCACTATAACTCGTACTTCCTCAAACCCCAACGATTTAAGAAGTTGTGTATAATAAGCCTCTCCATCCCTAGCGGCTTGGTCAAGGATACCACTTTCACGAGCATAAACTATCAATTTTTCCCTCGCCGCGGGAAGGACTAACTCTTGATATGCAGCTAAGGTGTCAGTGGGACAGATAAAATTTGGGCATGTATCACTCGTTGACAAGACACGACTGTTCTCAAAATCAAAAGCGATATTCTCCTCAAAAATAACTGGTGGAGGCAAGGTAATTTGAGCCCGTGTTCCATCTGAACTGACCCATATATCATCCTCATCAATATTGCCCAGCTGAAATCCAGCTGGCACACGCCCTCGTATCAAAACAATAATATTTTGTTTGATACCTAACATTCCCAAAATTCCTTACCATGTGGTAATGTTCAATGAATATCTGCTTGTTGACCTGCCGCACTGATTCCAAAATTCCCTGCCGATGGTCAATCGTTACCGTATTTTCTGGTGATTTAAATTCAAGGTTTTGGTAGAAAAACCATAATCCTGCCAAAAGAATTACTACAAGGATTACACTAAAAATAAGTTTTATGATTTGGTTCATTTTTCACTCCATAAAAAAAGTTGAACTTCTCAATAATACACTTTCTGCAATAATTAGGCAAAAAACCGAACATTAATTAACTTGAACATGAACGAACTAAAAACAATCTTGTGGCGAGCCATGCAAATACTTACTTGCTTGCCAGACATGAGGATGATTAATATCGCCATGCTCATCTATCAAAATCAACGAATCGCCATGTCCATCCGCACTTAATGCCCAACCATTTTCATCATCATAAGTAACCATGCTTAACATTTCTCCTGCCATGCTCTTTAGTATAATCGTTTCTCCTTTATTTGACAAACGACCCTGATATATCGCAAAAAAATCTGTATCATATCGTTGCTGAAAAGAGGCGGCATCCTTCACCAAAACTAAACATGCCCCCTGCGACAAAACAGTCCCAGCAGGAAACATGTAATCAATTCCCTCAAAATGGGCAAGCGTCAAATCATACGGTATGTTACCCACATTTTTCAATTTGATAAATTCGTATTGGTCACCATCAGGAGGATGATACATGATTTCGCTGATGACTATTTTACGATGTACTGGTTCATGCAAAAACGTAGCCTCATGCAAGGCACTCCATGTCGTGCTGACAAATGAGCGTGCTTTGATATGTGTAGTCTTCGTCAAAACGATAGGCATGGTATATTTGTGGGCATGCGGTTGGATTTCGCTACTGTACGGTATGCGTGGGTCAGAGCCATCTGTGGTATAATAAATAATGCCAGTTGAGGTCATGCTTAATGGAGTATTGGGTAATATCAGCCCGCCATGTTGACTAAAGTGCGGTGGGTCAAGCGGCGGGTAATAGTCCTTTTCACGAGCTAATGCGATGAGTTTTTCGCCATTATGAGGAATTTGTTGACGAACATTTTCATAAGCAGTTAGCCAATCAGCATGCGTAATCGGTGGAATTTCTGTATCTAATCCCCAATCATACACAGATGTATCCCAATCATAAGTCGGCACAACCCAATCAGGTTTGACATCACCCCAGCGAGCCGTCTCAGCTACTACTGCTGTTCGCACCACTTCATTAATGGTTGCCCATGTTTCGCTAACGGATTCCGTACTCAAAAGCCCATCATGAAAGAGATGTTTGTACATGCGGTCTGCTAGTAGCATGCGAAAATCAGCATTGCTTAATAATCCATCTCTAATTGACACGAATTTTTTATGTGTACTCCTATTTACATTGCCTTCATTTATTACAGCACCATGTTCCCATATTCGTTCCCCATCCCACATAAAAAAGCGTAGTTGTCCATGTGGATTGTGTAAACTTGCGTACCAATTATTATGGGGCCAATCAACATTGCCAGCATACCAATTTAAAATTAGATAATCGGCAAAATGTGTAACATCTATAAAGGATTGTATGTTTTGATAATTTGTGGCATTGGTCAATGTGCCGCTAGAAACCAGCTTTTGTAATAATTCATAGCGTGATTCATCACCATTGGTATGCTCACCTGACTTGTATATAAACCAATCATCTTCCTTACCGCCAAAATAATCTTTCATGAATGTTTCATCGGGACGTTCGACTAAATTATACAATCCCCAATATAAACCATTAAGATAAAGATGTACAAAGATGCCATGTGAACCCACACCCGACATTTCAATTTGCATATCTCGTAGCCATTGGTCGCGTGTAAATGTAGTAGCTTTTCGCATATCATCGGAGCCATAAGAATAATTTTCAGTACCACCACCACGCAACACAAGATTATCAAACATTTGAACGGGTGAGTTTGGAAAAAGCGGGTAATGAAAGGTAGGTGTTCCATATTTTCGGCGAAAGATAATGCGAAACGAATGTTTTGGTACGGCTTCAAAACGTCCTACACCACCATGAGTACGAAAACCAGCATTAACTTGGACATGCTCACCATTTGGATAAACCAATTCCATAGAAACAGGACGTTCCCATTCTCGACCATGCTCGCGTGGGTTGGCATGGATGTCATAATTTGTCATGTCGGTCACAAGAGATACAATCGGCAAAGCATACAAACCTTCCTTGAGTAGCTCATGATATTGCGGGTCATGTGTGATGAGTGGATCCATCTCATAATCAGCTGTAGCAGGATAGCCTGGAGAATAACCTGCAATGTGAGCAATATGTCCACCCCATGTGGCTGGAAATCCCGCAGGACGAACGGGTTGATTTAAAACATCAGGCAAAAAAATATAGCTGTGTGTGTTTATTGTGCTAGAATAAAAATTAGTTTTCACAGCAATTGCTCGTACTAGGGTTGTTTTATCAATCAGAAGTTGCTCCTGATAGACCGTACTATTTTTATGAGGTTTACTGCCATCAAGGGTATAATAAATATCTGCCCCATAAGTATCTGTGTTTAAGACTAGATGAAATGGCTCGTGATACATACCACGTTGCATGCTGAACTGTACGGGATTAACCAACCCCTGCCATGTTGGCATGGTATCATTTGGCTGATTTGGAGTCGGTTTAGCAAAATAAGCAACTCCTGCATCTGTATGCCCATAACTCATGTCAGCAAATTGCTTAGGAATGTGCCAGTCGATGCTATCCATAAATTTGCGTGATGTAGAATTGTAAAGGGCAAGAAATTCGCCATGTTTGCTTAATTTAAAATTGGCATGTAATTCGCCTTTTTGACGGTCTTTACCAGAAGTAAACACAATTAGGTAGCTATTGCCTGGCAAGACTATATCGGGAAAAAGCCATTTATCAGGTTGTTGTGGGTCATCGGTTAATGCCCAACCAAAAAGATTTACCGCCACTGTTCTGCGATTATAAAGCTCAAGCCAATCGCTGTAATCGCCATCTTCGTCGGCTAACGTTGTTTTATTATCAGCCATGACTTCATTGATGATAACCGCGTCATGATTATCACCGTTTGATTTTATGGGTGACATTATCCATTGTTGGTTGCCTATGAAAATGGTAGCGATAAGAATCAGCCAAACAAAGTATGACTTTGTGACTCCGAATAAAGACTTTTTCATATTACACTTGAACACTACAGCACAATGCTATAACAAAAATTGCTTAATTGTAAACTTAAAACACAGTGGCGTGTTTGTCAATATTGTTGACGAGAAATTTTAAATGAATTTGAATTGTTTTTAAAAAGTGCTATAATGCTGTATTAGGAGGTTATTATGGCATTTAGTCAGTTTAAAAGTGTTGAGGATGTAATAAACAAATATCCTTTAGCCCTTGAGAAAAAAAAGTTTTTGCCGAATCAACAATTTACGCCACCTGAATGGTTTTTGGAAGAGATTGATTTTTCCTTAAGCATGAAAGATGATGTAGAAAGTGAGATGTTTTATCGAGAGCAGTTTATTTCACCATTCATGCGACAGGCATGGAAACGGCATCCTAGCTTGAAATTATGGACTAATCACAAATTGATGTATGATGAGGTTTTAACAGGTGAGCCTGATTATTTCCTCGCTTCTCGTCCACAGGGTGTTACAACAACACTTGTGGGTAAACCGCTTTTAGCTGTATCAGAAGCAAAGCAAGAAAAATTTGTTGAGGGTTGGGGACAGTGTTTGTCTGCTATGCTTGCATGCCAAAAACTAAACGATGATGAAGGTGTTACTATTTATGGCATTGTCTGTACAGGTATGTTTTGGGAGTTTGGCAAACTAGAAAAAGATGTGTTCACCAAAGATTCTTTTTCATATTCAATTAGTGACCCCGCCAAAGTCTTAGGCATTTTAGATTATATTTTTGCCGAATGTGAAAAGCAAGTGCCCTAATTGGCAAAAAAATCATAATGTGCTAGCATGCTATTGCTAATATCATATTTTTTAAGGAAGGTGTAACAGTAATACAACATACTAACAACTATGTCCACAAATACAAAACGAATAATCTCAACAGAGGATTTATATAACTTACGTTTACTTTCAAATCCACAAATTTCTCCTGATGGAAACTACATCGTAGTTGCCGTTCAGCGAGTTGATAAAGAAACTGAAAAGAAATATAGCAATCTATGGCTTATTTCTACTCAAGATGGCACATGTCGTCAATTTACAACTGGCGACCACAGCGACATTTCACCACAATGGTCGGCTGATAGTCAATCTATCGCATTCATTTCAAATCGTAAAGATGACAAACAATGTCAACTTCACATCATCCGTTTGAATGGCGGTGAGGCTTATCCACTGACAAACATGCAAGGTGATTTTGGCATGTTCCAATGGTCACCAAATGGCAAACAGTTTGTATGTCAATTTCGGAAAAAAGACCAAGAATTAATTGATTGGGAAAATGATGAGCGAACTAAAAAGCTGGGTATAACTCATCGTCGTATAACTCGTTTGTTTTATAAGGCTGATGGAAAAGGATATCTGCCTCAAGAACGATGGCATATCTGGACTATTTCAGCCGAGACGGGCAAAGCTAAACAGTTGACTGATGATGGACGTTATGATGAGATAACACCTGTTTGGTCACCGAATGGTGAAGAAATCATGTTTGTTTCGAATCATGCCAAAAATCCTGACCTGGATATTGATGCCAATGATATTTTTATCATGTCTATCAAAAATGGTAAGGTACGTAAACTTGAAACGCCGTATCATCTCATTCAGATACCTAATTTTTCACCTGATGGCAAATGGGTTGCCTACTATGCTCAAGAAAAACCAAAAAGTTGGTGGCAAAATGTACAACTATGGCTCATGCCATCAGATGGAAATGGGCAGGTCAAAAATCTGACGGGGCATACGGATTTGCATGTGTCCAACTGGACTTTAGGCGATATGTGTGCACCGCCACCCTTATCGCTACCAGCATGGTCGGCTGACAGTCGAACTATCCATTTTCAAGTTGACCATCATGGTAAAACATCACTCTATTCGATTGATATTGATGGTAATAATTTGCAGACGGTTAGCGATGAAGAAGGTGTCATTTATCAATTTAGCATGGCTCAAACTGCCCCTAAAATTGCCTATTTACTTAGCTCATTGAATGACCCAACTCAAATTTGGCTTAAGGATTTGGCTAATGATGAAAATCGCCAAATGACCACATTTAACCATGATTTGTTTGCTGATGTTGATTTGGGAACGGTTGAAAGCATGTGGTTTAAGGGACCCAATGATGTAGATTTGCAAGGCTGGATTTTTAAGCCGCCGAATTTTGATGCCAATAAAAAATATCCGTCCATTTTGGAGATACATGGTGGCCCAACGGCTCAATATGGATTTGCCTTTATGTACGAATTTTATTTTCTGGCGGCTCATGGATATGTAGTTTTCTGCACAAATCCGCATGGTAGTCAAGGGTATGGCAATGATTTTGCAGGTTTGCTCACGAATAATTGGGGTGGTCCTGATTATGATGATTTGATGACTTGGAGCGATTATCTAGTAAAACAGCCTTACATTGACCCAAATCGCATGGGTGTAACAGGTGGTAGCTATGGCGGTTATATGACGACTTCTATCATTGGTAGGACAGACCGATTTAAGGCGGCTGTGGCTCAACGTGTGGTTAGTAATTTAACCAGTATGTTTGGTTCATGCGATTTGAATTGGGTGATTGGACAAGAATGTAATAATGAACCCCCTTGGCAAAATGTTGAAAATTATTGGCGGATGTCGCCGATAAGCCATATCGCTAATGCTAAGACTCCTACATTGATTATACATAGTGAAAATGACATGCGATGTAGCCTAGAGCAAGGAGAACAAGTTTTTGTTGCTCTGAAATATCTTGGGGTTGAAACGGAAATGGTTGTTTTTTCAGACGAGTCGCATGACCTATCCCGTACAGGACGGACTGACCGCCGTATCGCCCGTTTGAATAGTATAGTCAATTGGTTTGACCGTTTCTTAAAATTACATAATCCTTAATACCTATTGCAATTTATACCGATTAGTCGTATAATGGTGATAGTTATATTTTTTATATATTTTGGAGGTTAAAATGTCTAAAACCAATGTTGAAGGGTCTGTAACCATTAATGCTAGTCCCGAAAAAATTTTAGAGGTATTAGAAGATATTGAACACGCACCCGAATGGGTGCCAAGTTTGCACACGGTTAAAGATATTAAAGGCAAAGGAGCTGGTTGTACTTACACTTGGATGTACAAAATTGGACCAGCGAATATTGAAGGTAAAGTTGAAATAACTGAATCGTCAATTGAACAATTTGTCATGAAGACTGAAGGCAGTGTCAAAAGTTATTGGACATGGGAAATGGGCAGAAAAGGAAAAACTGCCACTATTTTAAGATTGTCTATTAGTTATGACTTGCCTGGTAACATATTAGCCCAAGTGGCTGATAAGTTGGTCATCGAAAAACAAAATAAGAAAGAGTTAGAACAAGCACTAACAAACTTAAAAGAACGCTTGGAAAAATAGTCATGGTCAAGTTTTAAAGATTAGAAGTTCAACTTTTCTAAAAAGTTGAACTTCGTTGCTACTTTGTTCTTCGCGAAAGATTTGATAGTCAACTACCCAGCCCTAAAGTGATTGGGTTTTACGGACTTTTCTCATGCAGGAGGGTACGGATTAATTTAAATTGCTTGCCTATCACAAGTAGTAGCATTGGTGAAACAGTTAACAATTATTTTTTAGAATCAAATTTAAGGAGAATTTTGTGAAAAATCAGGTTAATTTAAAATCAGTGCTAGCAGTACTATTTTTAGGTATCGTCATCTGGTTTCTGCCTGCACCAGAGGGGTTGTCAGTACAGGCATGGCATTTATTTGCTATTTTTATCACAACCATTATAGCGGTCATCTTTAATGTGGCCTCGATTTTCAACTTATCAATTGTGGCGTTGGCTATAACCATTCTCACTGGCACACTAACACCCAGTGAAGGATATTCAGGTTTTAGCAAGGGGTTCATCCTCTTAATTGTTGTCGCCTTTTTGCTTGCTCGTGGTGCGATAAACTCTGGTTTGGGCGAGCGAATTGCATATTTGATCATTCGCAAACTAGGTAAATCTACATTAGGATTGGGTTATAGTATGGCTATCACCGATGCCATTATTGCCCCAGCGTTTCCTAGCAACACTGCCCGTAGTGGTGTTCTATTCCCTATTATACAATCAATTGCCATAGGTGGTGGTTCTCGTCCCGATGACGGTACGGGCAGGAAACTGGGGAATTTCCTGATGATGAATGGCGTAGCAGGGTTGACCATTTCTTCAGCATTGTGGTTGACTGCTATGGCTGCCAACCCGGCAGGTGTCGGTATTGCTCAAGATATTGGCATCGATATCAATTTTGGTAGCTGGTTCTTAGCATCGATTGTGCCTTCTCTTGTGGCTTTGGCGGCCGTACCGTATGTACTATTTAAGGTTGCCAACCCAGAGGTGAAACACACACCTGAAGCAGCAGAAATGGCAAATGTCAAGCTACAAGAAATGGGAGCTGTAACAACTAAAGAGTGGATTATGGGAATTACCTTTATTTTGGTTGTGTTAGCTTGGGCTTTGTCTGGAACACTTGAAATTGATAAAACAGCTATTGCCTTCCTAGGGCTGTCCGTGGTGATGTTGACCAATATCTTTACGGTCGACGATCTGAAAAAAGAAGGTGGTGTGTTAGAAATATGGATGTGGTTTTCCATTCTCTATACCTTGAGCAGTTTTTTGAATGTGCTTGGGTTTATGCCATGGCTTGGAGATAAGATAGCTATTTTTCTGGAAGGGTACAGTTGGCCAATTGTGTATGTAGTACTGGTCGTATCTTATGTGTTGATTCACTACTTCTTTGTCAGCCAGACCGCACAAATGCTGGCTTTGTATGGTGTTTTTCTGAGTGTTGGGATAACGGCGGGGGTACCAGGGACATTACTAGCATTGATGTTACTGTTTGCCACAAACTTCTTTGCTGCCATAACACCGCAAGGATCCAGTGCCAATGTCATCTTCGCTGCCAGCGGCTATTTAGAAACCCAGGAAATGTACAAGTATGGAGCGGTTATTACTGTTGTGAATACGGTTGTTTATCTTGTGGTCGGCACTGCCTGGATTTCATTGTTGGGTTTTTAGTTATCCCACATGCCAGTACTTAGTGTTCTAAAAAGTTGAACTTCTGTCACAGAAGTCAATGATTTGGAATCAAGTATGATTGACTATTATCAGATGCCAACCGAGCCTAATGGCATCGGTTGGTTTTCTTACCTCGCTTTCGATAAATCTTTTGCACTCTGTTGCTACTTTTGCATCATTAGCAAAATTGATGTAGAATTAATATCAATATTATTTTGACGAATACAGGAAAATTTATTCATGAATTTACAAAAATTATCTTGGTATATCAACCGTCTCAAATCTATGTCAACATCCGAGATTAGCTATCGCTTAAAGCAACGTGGTATGACTGAAAAGGAGAGACTGGCTAATTTAGGACGAATTAAGTCGGAATTTTCGATACAATTTTATGATGATATGTGGGAAATATTTCATACGGATAAGATTCCCTTTTTTTTCAGTTGGGCTGAACGTGAGAATATCCGCCAAACGTATCATGACCATTTTGCAGAAAATTATCAAGCAACCCTTGCCTCTGCTGATGCTTTATTGGCAGACAAAATTACTATCTTTGGGCAACAGCTTGATGTTAGACATCCTCCTGATTGGCACCAAGACCCGCTGACTAAGCGATATTGGGATTATAAATTTCATGCTAATATTGACACCCGCGACGGCAAAAAAGTTGGTGGTGTTAAATGGGTATGGGAACTTAATCGCTGTTATCATGTGGTAACATTGGCTAAGGCATATTTTCTTTCCGATGATGAAAAATATGCTCAAGCTGTGTGCAAACAAATTACTCACTGGATTAAAAATAATTCTCCGTATCAGGGAGTCAATTGGACAAGTTCATTGGAATTGGCAATTCGTCTTATCAATTGGACAATGGCACTAGCATTTATCCGTCAATCTCCAGCCTTAACTCGACATGTGTTTGAGACTGTTTTTCAATCCATTCACATCCAAAGCGATTACATCATTAACCATTTATCGGCACATAGCTCTGCCAATAATCACCTCATTGGTGAATTAGCAGGTCTAGCAATTATCGGCATATCATTTCCATATTTACCCAATTCCCAAGCTTTGCATGATACGGGCTTGTTTGCTCTTATACGTGAGACAGAAAGGCAAATTTATTCTGATGGTGTTCCTACTGAACAGGCAACACATTATCTTGCCTTTAGTTTAGATTTTAGCTTGTTAGCCTGGCGATTAGCTGAATTGAATGAAATTCGCATCCCCGAAATGTTGTTGGAACGAATAACAGTCGCCTGTCATTTCATCCGCACCATAATGGATAAGCATGGCAATGTTCCGTCTATCGGTGATAGCGACGATGCTTGGGTAGTACGTCTTAATACTCAAAGTCATGCCAATCATTTTACCTCAATTTTGAATACGGTCAGTATCATAGTAGATAATCCCGATTGGCAAGTCATGGACATGGACGAAAAAACATTCTGGCTTATGGGTGAAAAATGTTTAATCACAGAGAAAAGCGAAACTGCACCACAAACTTTCACTTCGCATGCCTTTAAGGAAGGTGGCTATTGCGTTATGCGGCATGACGAAACAATTATTACCTTTGATTGTGGCGAACTCGGCTATCTAACGACAGCAGCACATGGGCATGCTGACAACCTGAATGTTATTATCAATCGGCATGATAAACCACTTTTAATTGACCCCAACACTTATGCTTACCATGAAGGCTATGAATGGCGAGATTATTTTCGTGGTACTGCGGCTCATAATACTATTGTGATTGATGAACAAAATCAAAGTGAAATGCGTGGTGCATTTTTATGGGGACGCAAAGCTAACACCAAACTATTGCATTGGGAATCGACATCGGAACATGATTTTGCTATTGCTGAGCATGATGGCTACAAACATTTGGGCGTAACGCATCGGCGAAGTGTCTTTTTTCATAAACCTGATTGGCTGGTTATTGCTGATGATATACTCGGCACAGAAAGCCATATATTCGAGCAGTTTTGGCATTTACCACAAAATTGTTCGTTGGTAATTAGTGATGATTATGCTATATGGACTCCTGAATCCACCACAGGTATTACCATGTTTTGGGATGCTTCGGAATTGAATTTTGATGTTCATAAGGGACAAATATCGCCTATTCAAGGTTGGTTGTCAAATCATTATGGTCACATTGAACCTGCTTATGTATTGCGATTGCATGGTGAAACAATGTTACCTATCCGTTTGGTTAATGTGTGTTATCTTGGCATGCATACAATGAATGCTCAATTATATCATAAAAAGGAACAGGTGCTTGATATTTTTAGAGAGAAAGACAAATTAAATGGAACAAAAAATGAGTAGATGGGGAGTAGGTCCTGTCTTTACTGCTCTATCAGTTAGCTATGGACTAATAACGTTAGTATTAAGCCACTACTTGCATCCAACCTTTCAAATACAAGCTATTCCATATCTGTTTGTAGCTATCTTGGGAATTATTTTTGTTGTAATAGGGATTCCTTTTTTTATCACGTCTGTAGTAACGGTCATGCGTGCTTACCATGCTGATAAACTTATTACAGGTGGTATATTCGGGTGTTGTCGGCACCCGTTGTATGCCTCATTTGTGGTATTCATTGTACCTGGCATAGTCTTATTAGTAAATAGCTGGATAGCACTGACTGTCCCCATATTCATGTATATCGTTGCTCGTATTTTAGTTCGACAAGAAGAGGTATACTTAGAGAATGTATTTGGTGCTGAATATGCCGATTACAAGAAGAAGGTACCATGTATATTGCCTTATGGCTGTTTCAAATGATATTTGAGCGATAAAGCTTGCTTTATCATGTCAAAGCAAGCTTTGACCCTCCAGTAATTGCTATTCCTAACCTTCAACTTCTATCCAAAACACTAAAGTTGTTTAATTTTCATCATGTAAGGCTAAATTTTAACTTAATTAATTTTTGTGTTAAAATGGAAATGGTTAAATAATTACGGAAAAGCCCGTAAAGCCCACTAGCTTTAGCGGTGGGATGTAAGGGAGCCTTGAGTCGCCGTTCCATAAGAATGCGGCGACTAGCGGTCTATATTTTGCCTTAAAATCAAACTAGAATTTGTATATCAAATTTGACAAAAGAGTATTTTGCTAATATAATAACATTATGCAAATCAGAAAAGCCTATCGCTATCGAATATATCCTACTAACGACCAAAAAGCCGAATTGAATAAACAGTTTGGGCATGCTCGCTTTGTCTACAATTACCATCGGGCAAAACGGGAACAGGTCTACCAGGACGATGGCAAGGGCATGACCTATTGTCAAACTACTAACGACCTGGTCCAATTGAAAAAGTTGCCTGATTTGATTTGGCTCAAAGAAGCCGATAGCCAAGTTTTGCAACAATCATTAAAAGATTTGGA
>NBMH01000042.1:0-15522 GCA_002084875.1 Anaerolineaceae bacterium 4572_78
GCCTTTCATTATGCCATGAGAATTTATTTATGTCAAAAATGCCCATGCATAATACGTGGCTCATTGATTGTATTCCGACGTGACCGCCATGCAAACCGATATTCTCCTTCTACAGTTGAAGTAAAACAGTATCTTGTCTGTAGCTTTGTGAACACACTGGAAGTCCATTCTATGTGAAGGAATTTAAGTTGTACAGTTTCAAAAGATTACTGCAAATAATAATACAGAAATTTGCTATTTTGTTAGCTAACCTTTACAATACCAATGTGTATTTTTAAAAAGAGGTAAAATGATAAATCCCTACACTCATCAAGAATATTCACTACTCATTGTCATTTCAGGACCTTCAGGTGTTGGCAAGGATGCAGTTATTGAACAAATGAAATTGCTTGGCTACCCATTTCATTTTGTCATTACTGCTACTTCACGCCCCAAACGTTCTTATGAAGTTCATGGGCAAGATTACTTTTTCGTTTCCAAACATGAATTTGAGACAATGATTGAAAAAGGCAAATTGCTGGAGTATGCCGTTGTCTATGACGAATATAAAGGCATCCCCAAAGCACAAGTACAAACTGCTTTAGCTAGCGGTAAAGATGTTGTCATGCGAATTGATGTACAGGGAGCTAGGACAATTCGCCAGATTATCCCCGAATCAATTTTGGTATATCTATCGGCTGAGTCGGAGGACGCATTGATGAAACGTCTCCAGAAACGAAAAACCGAATCGCAAGAACAACTTGCCATCCGTATTAAAACTGCTCGTCAAGAGCATGAACAACTTGATTTGTTCGACTATATTGTTATTAATCGTGCTGGGGAATTAGATACCACCTGTGCAACGATTGCCTCCATTATCAAAGCAGAAAGGTGCCGAGTGCATCAGAAAGAGATACAATTATGAGTTATCAATCACCACCACCTCAACGTCAAGGGTTCGCCCTGCCTTTTTCCAAACCTTTTTGGGTGTATGTCTTACTAGGATTTATTTTGGCGTATTACCTAGCTTCGAACATGTTGTATTACACTGGCAAAGTATCTTATGGTTGGACGGGTATATTACTTTTTCTTGGAGCAAATTATCCAGACCTTGTGCGACAAGGCGAAGTCTGGCGATTTTTAACCTCAATGTTTCTCCATGCCAACTTTATACACCTCCTTTTTAACTCTTGGGCATTGCTAATTTTTGGGCTCGATATGGAACGTCTTTACGGACGTAGTCGCTTTGTCATGCTTTATGTCTTTTCAGGCTTATTCGGGAGCCTAGCAAGTTTTACATTTAGTAGCGGTGCAGTTTCCGTCGGGGCAAGTGGAGCAATCTTCGGATTGATTGGCATGCAAGGGGCATATTTCTTCCGCTACAAAGATATGTTTGGCAAGTCTGGCAAAGACCGTCTATCAAACATCGGGATAATATTGGTCATAAATATCATCTTTGGCTTATCCGTGTCCAACATTGACAACTGGGCTCACTTTGGAGGACTAGCTTCTGGAGCAATAATGGGTTATTTCCTCGCCCCCGTTTATGAAGTGGTGGAACATCATACTACACATGCTCATGTTGTAGATAAATTATCCCCGCTAGTAGAAATTGGCGTGGGCATATTAGCAGGCATCACCTTGAGCATTGGTACTATGCTTTCAATCGGTTAGAAGTTGATTTTGATTATATGCAAGGAATTATTATCCCTTGATTCACACAGGGGGGTAGAAGGTTGTGAGCACAGAGTCGCAAAGGTAATCTTTATGGCTCCTGCTTTTTATTTGCGTTTTCCCTTATTACCAGTACAATTAAGAAAATTGTGATATTTAAAGCAAATAAGGAAAAAACATGAAAAATTTTGCTATTGAAACAGCTCAACAAGCAGGAGAAATCCTCAAAAAGTATTATCATCAAGAATTAGAAATCAACACTAAATCATCTGATATTGATTTGGTCACGCAAGCTGATAGTAATGTTAGGTGTAACTTATGACCCTTTACGCGATGAGCTTTTTGTGGCAGAAAAGGGAAAAGGTGCTACATTAAACGGGCAACCGATTTCAGTTTCTCAAATCAAGGAAATTCATAAAGCCCTTGTTGCGACTGGTTTTCCTTACAAACGCCATATCGAGCCGCCGCCTAATATTCCCGAATTGACACGTGTGATGCCGAATGTGCAAGGTATCCGACGTGGAGGTTCAGCCGCCCTTGATGTTGCTTATGTTGCTTGTGGCAGACTAGATGGCTATTGGGAATCCAGCCTGCACCTTTGGGATTGGATTGGGGGAGTGTTGATGGTTAAAGAAGCTGGCGGAATAGTTACTCAAATGGACGGAATAACATGGTCAATGAAAAGTACTACATTGGTAGTAGGAAATCCGTTTATACAGCCAACATTATTAAAAATGGTTCAATGATGGTGATATGTTGTAGGGTGTTTATATTTTGCATATCTAATCGCTGATTTGTGTCAACAACCCCCACTAGGGGTGGGAGCCTTGCAGGAACAATCCTACAGGCGAACTGTATACATGCTGACGGACATCTTGTCCATCATACATGAAAATCAAAGGAGATTTTATAATGAAAAAAAAATATCAAGAACTTAAAAACCGTTTAGCTGAAATATCTCATATCAACAGTGCTATTGCTCTGTTGACATGGGACCAGTCAACCTACATGCCGCCGAAGGCGGGACTTGCTCGTGGTAAGCAACTGGCTAATTTAACCAAAATTGCCCATGAGAAGTCGACTGATGCTGAATTGGGCAAACTTTTAGATGAATTACAAACATACTCCGATAGTTTAGACTACGATTCCGATGAGGCAAGTCTTATTCGTGTCACGCGTCGAAACTATGAGCATGCTGTAAAAGTGCCAGTTCCCTTAATGGCTGAACAATCTAATCACAGCACCATTACTTTTGAAATGTGGAAGGAAGCTCATGAGAAAAACGATTTTTCTCTGGTACAGCCTTACTTAGAAAAAACGCTTGATATCAGCCGCCGCATTGCAAACTGTTTTCCAAATTATGACCATATCGCTGACCCGTTGATATCGTTCATGGATTACGGTCTGAAAGCGACTGAGATTAAAAAACTTTTTGCTACCTTAAGAGAGGAATTGGTACCACTGGTAGAATCAATTACCGCTCAACCTGAAACAGATGACAGTTGTTTACGGCAGTTTTTTCATGGTGACAAACAACTAATGTTTAGTAGACATGTTAGCAAACGCTATGGTTATGACCTCGAACGTGGACGGCAAGATTTAGCTCCCCATCCATTTGTCATAAAAGTTGCAGCTAATGATGTTCGACTGACATCACGTTTTAAGGAGAGATACTTAGCTGAAAATGTGCTTAGTACTATGCATGAAACGGGACATGCTTTGTATGAGTTTGGGATTAACCCCGATTATGAAGGTACTCCACTAAATACAGGTGCCTCTGTTGCGGTTCATGAAAGTCAATCTCGATTATGGGAAAATATTGTCGGTCGTAGCAAGGAATTTTGGGAACATTTTTATCCTCAATTACAAGCAATTTTCCCTGAACAATTGGAATCAGTTCCCCTTGATACGTTCTATAGAGCGTTAAACAAAGTTAGACGTTCATATAATCGAGTCGAGGCAGATGAAGTTACGTACAATTTGCATGTGATGATTCGCTTTGATTTTGAGCTTGATTTGTTAGAAGGAAAACTTGCCGTTAAAGATTTACCTAAAGCATGGCAGGAAAGATACGAGTCCGATTTAGGCGTAACACCTCCAAGTGATGCCGATGGTGTTTTACAAGATATCCATTGGTTTGCAGGTATGGTTGGCGGCTATTTTCAAGGATATACATTGGGTAATATCTTAAGTGGGCAGTTTTATAAAGTGGCACTAAAAACCCATCCTGAAATTACTGATGAAATCGGGGCAGGACAATTTACCACTTTGCATAGTTGGTTGAAAGAAAATATCTACCGTCATGGTCAGAAGTACACAACTAATGAATTGATAAAGCGTGTAACAGGTGATGACTCTATCATGGTTGAACCGGAACGAAAAAGCTTGCTTTTTCATGTCAAAGCAAGTTTTGACGCTCATGTCAAATAATGCAAATGTACCCTTTCATCTTGCACTTATTGGCATGATTCCTATAATTAAATTGGGCATAAAATTAAATCACATTTTAAGGTAATTTTTAATACAGAAAGGATGAAAAAATTATGAAATATCGTTTTTTAATTGAACAAGATGTGCCGTTTATCCATCAGGCAATAAAAAAGATGTTTCATGGTCAAGAAGAACCATTACTCCCTTTTACGAAAGTGCGATTGATGAAATATCTCAAACATAATAATATTCAATGGGATTTATCTGTCGGACTGTTTGAAGGGCAAAAAATGTTGGGGTTTTTGTTGAATGGTGTTGATGCATGGAATAGTAAACTGACGGCTTATGATATAGGGCTTGGTCTTACTGCAAAGTATCAAGGAAAAGAATTTAACAATATACTTTTTGACCAGGCTTTACCACGTCTACAGGAAAGAGGTGTATCTCAATATCTGTTAGAGGTGGATATTTCAGATAGTAAAGCTCTGATTTATTATCGTCATAAGGGGTTTAAAAAAGAACGGGAGTTAGTGAATGTTCGAGTAGATATTGCTCCATCTTCTCTCCCTAGAAAGAATGCTAGTGTCACCACTCGTAGGATGTCCCAACCCGATTGGCAACATTGGCAACATTTTTGGGATTGGAAACCATCATGGCAAACTTCGACTCGAACTATAGAACAGACTCCTTTTGACATAGAAATAGTGGGAGCTTATACCGGAAATTCCTGTGTAGGTTATGTGATTTTTTATCCAGATTCGGGTCATATCGCTCAAATTGCGGTTGACCCACAACAACGTAGAGATGGCATTGGTACGGTATTGTTAGGAGCAACATGGGCGAAAGTTGACCCAGGTAATCTACTACAAATGCGTACCATTGATGCTGTTGCCAGAAAGACAATTAACTTTTTTGAAGCAAATGAGTTTAAAATTTTTCTTAGGCAATATGAGATGACACTTCAGTTGTAGAACAGCATGGACAAAATGTCCATGCTAGGTGAATCAAAACATTATAGTAAAGGAGGCATGAATATGAATATCCGTTTAGTGTTACGATTATTCGTTTTTGTATTACTTTTAGGTGTGATTGGTTGTTCATCAATCCCATTTGAAATTCCCTATATCACCTCACAACAAACCGATGCTGAGGAAGTTTATATCCGTCCACCTGTCACAGAACCAAAATCATTTGTGTTGACCCATGACCATGAACAACTCGTACCAATTGACCAAGAATTGGTAATTATCTCTGCTCATGAGGACCCAACCGGAGTAGTAAGCGTTTCATTTTTTGTAGATGGTAATCTGATTAGTGAAGATACACCTAGATTTCCTCAATCATATTTTGTGGTTGAACACAGGTGGATTCCCCACACACCACAAACTTATGCTATTGAAATCATTGCTACCAGTGCTGATACTAAAACAAAATTTATACCGTTAACCTTTGATGTTGTCGCCGATGAAAACGTAGTTGTTATCGTTGACGAAGAACTTTCTTCATCACCACCCGCTACACCAACTGCCACTAATTCGGATGACTATATTATTATGTGTAGTAATAATGCTGTTCTTGTTGAGGATGTCAATATTCCCGACGGAACGGAAATTAAACCTAATACCTTATTTAATAAGACATGGCGGGTTAGCAATAATGGTACATGTGATTGGCAACACGGTTATTATCTTGATTCAATTAGTGAAGATGGTTTTAGTGGAGAACGCTTTACTTTTTCAGAATCGGTTATGATGAACAAAGAAACAGATTTAACTATATCAATGACAACACCTACTCAACCTGGTACATATCGGAGTGATTGGCAATTATTTACGCCAGAGGGTAAGCCATTCGGTAATGTTTTCTTTGTTGAGTTTGTCGTACCTGATTTATGTCAAGGGCAAACACCGAAAATTATCCAATTCAATGCTGAACCAGCAACTATTCAGTTAGGGGAAACGAGTACACTGTCATGGCAAATAGAAGGTGGAACTACTTCTATAGAAATCTCTCCTAATGTTCAGATTAGTGGTAACTCGGTCGTTGTTTCCCCTGATAAAACAACAATTTATACCTTAATGGCAAAAAATGTGGAGTGTACTGTTTCTGCTCAAGTAACGGTCGAAGTCGAACAAGTGAGTACCTCTGCCCTTGATTCGCTAACTAATCCTCCAACTAATCTAAGGATAATTGGTGTAACCAAAAACCATTTTAGTTTAGCTTGGGACGATAACAGTGATAATGAAACTGCATTTCAATTGTTTAATGCAATCACAAATGCTCCTGTGTTAGCTTTTTCAGCCGATAGCACTCACGGGCAAGTAGTTAATTTACTTTGTGGTACAGCATATCAATGGACATTGTTTGCTGAAAACAACGGTGTGTTATCCGCCGCTAGTAATATCACTCCTGTTGTCAAAACATTGCCTTGCGATAATTAATGTACCATGTGCGTACGGGGTAATGGTCAAACAAGTTTTAACCATGATTTGAATAATATGACAGATTCACCAACTCATAATCCGAGTTCACATTTACATATCGTTGTGCATGAAGGAGCATTGGCGGGAAAAACGTTTTCATTTACGGCAGAACATTTCACCGTTGGTCGAGCGGAAGATAACGATATTGTTATTGATGAGGTTCAAGTATCACGTCATCATGCTACCTTACGCCGTGATGGAAACGAGGTAACATTAGAAGATTTGGGAAGTACAAATGGTACATTGGTCAACGGTGAAATAATTACCGAACCACATATTTTACAGCCCACTGAAAAAATTACCATCGGCACTTCCGTTTTTAAGGTAGCAGGTTTTTCTGCCCCTGTAACCGTTGGCATGAGTGTTCCTGTCAAAAAAGCGTGGCGTACTTATCACAGTTCTGAAAATGTTGCCCCTCAAATCACACCAGGTCGTGAAAGCTGGTTACTTTGGGGAGGACTAACTGTCTTATTGGTTTTAGTAATAGGGCTAATAGGCAGTGGAATATTCCTTTTTATTTTGAATCAACCTATATTGGTTGATTCAAAACCATTTGTTGTCATCTCCTCCCCACTGGATAACAGCCAATTTTATGTCAACCAACGAATAATCGTTCAGGCAACTGCCACAGATGAGCAAGGCGTGACTCGTATGGAGTTGCATGTGGGAGGTGAAAAAGTTAATGATGTGTTTAGTGTAGTAGAAACTGGTGAATCCCCTTTTACAGGTATCATGACTTGGGATCCTCCTGCTGATGGCACTTACACCCTAGAAATTTACTCTTTCAATGTGCTTGGTAAACAATCTGACCCTGTGACTATTCATATCAATATTCTGCCTGAAGATTCAGAATCATCTTTTATATTTGATTTGGAGCAACAAAGCAAGTTTTGACCCTCCAGAATGTATATAACACTATGTCATCAGAACTTAATTCTTCAATCACTGAATCACAACACACTCAAGCATGTCTTGTGGTGAAGCAAGGGTCACAAATAGGCATGGTATTTCCTATTGCCAATGAAATAACGGTCGTGGGCAGAGAACCAACCTGCAATGTAATTTTGCATGATTTGGAAGTTTCGCGGCGACATTTTCAAATTGTTCTCAAGGATAAACAGTTTATAATTCAAGATTTAGGTAGTACAAATAAAACCTTTGTTAATCAAACAGAATTAATTGAATCTCGACCAATGAATTATGGGGATACCATTAGCTTAGGACAAACCATATTGATGTTTGACATGCAAAAAGGCAAGGCGAAAGCTACACCAAAGCCTCCAGCCACACCTCAATCTAAATTAGACATTATCAAAAAAATAACAATTGGCAAACATCAAGTAGGTATATTGATAGGTATTGGTATATTGTTCATGCTCGGAAGTTGTGGTTTTACTACCATAGTTTTGTTTGGGTTGTACTTTTTTTCATGAAATTACATTATTGGAGCGTCAAAGCTTGCTTTCGCTCCTATGTATAATGAAAACGCCGTAGCCTTTAAAAGACTACAGCGTTTGCTATCAACATTCTACCATGTATGATTTACAGTAATTTGACTTACTTGATAACCAATGGTAAGAAGATTTGATATTTAACATCATTACTCTCTGCAAAGTCTGTCCACATGTTGGTGAAGGTACAAATAATGTTTTGACCTGAGCCAACATCAACAATGGCTTCCATTGTATTGTGGTCAATACTTGTTTCAATGGGCATGCCATCTTCTGTGGTACAAACAATCGTTTCTAATGACCAGTGGTCAGGGAATGAAGCGTCATCCTCACCAATCATTACTTGCCCAGCTTCTACGCCAGTGTAAGTTTGAGATTCGCCGTCCTTCAATTGGAAGTTGGGAATGTTCTCATCATCACTATAGAAATCAAAGTTGGTGCTTGATGATTCGCCAGCCTCCAAAATAATCGTTATTGAACTAGATGGCGGACTACCACATGTCCCCTCAAAATCAAAGGTTTCGATGTCAGGTGCCCTATTGCTCATTCTCAAGACGGGATAAACGTTGGTGTTGTATTGACATGTTTCCAAGTTCATCACGAATACACCAACTTCATCTTGATTATTGTGAACTGCACCGACTAGGTTGCCCAACTTATCAAATTCCATTCCTTCAGCTTCTCCATTTGGTAATGTACAAGCATGTTCGGTAAGGGAATCATCATCGGGATTATACATCCACAGTTTACCATTAGAGTCACCACCATAGAGGAATGAACCTTCTGGATTCCAAGCTATGGATTCAATCCTACCACCTGGCTTGCTCTTTGGTAACGACTTTTGAAGTGTCGAAGGCGTATCAGCTAGATTGCCATCATCAGCAAAATTGATGGTGTAAAGTCCTTGCCTTTCAACCATGACCCAGAAACTACCATCAGTTGGGTGGAATGAAGCCGCTACTTGGTCGTTATGACCTGTATCACCTAAGTGAGTAAGTTCGCCTGTTTCTTTGTCAACTTTGTAGATGGGTCCGTTATATAAAGGACCACTTTTGCTGGAGCTTTTCTTATCGCCACCAGCGGCGTATAGTTCACCAGTAGTGGGATGTAGACCAATACCCTCAATATCATAATTTTTGTACAATGAACCTAATGTTTCAGACTCACCTGTTATCAGGTCAAGTTTGAAGAATTGTGTATGAGAAGAGCCTTGGTCATCAACACCATACATCCAGCATTGGTCGGGAGGAGTACCACTTTCGTTAAATTGATTAACGACTGTATGTTCACATACTCCTGTCTCCATATCCAGTACACATCCTTCACCGATTACGAAAGTACCTGTACCCGTTGTGTCCCATGTGGGCAGGTCAGATGATGGAGAAATGGTGTAAGAACCGTTGACGGGAACAGGTAATGTTCCATCACATTCAAATCCACCATTCATATAGGTACATGTAACTTTACTTTCGCCATCAACCTCACTACTTGCCACAATTTCATAGCCATCATTGATGACGTTTTGCGGCGGCCCACTCAATTCATCATTGTTGCTGTCGTACCAAATTTCTGTAATATCAACTTGGTATGTACATTGTGTAGAGGCACTGTTGACAATAAGTTGGTTACTAAACAATGTCCATGTCAAATCGTTACCATCAAAAATAACTGTGAATGCTCCGCCTGGCCAATGTGACACTAAACCGGGTTGGAATGTCACGGGTTGCCCTCTATCGGCATCACCAGGTGCAAAGTAGTTTTGAACTCCAATAGGAATTGACAAGGCATTGTCGCCTGGATTTTCGTAACCAAAGTGGGCAGTATAAGTACCATCTTGGTTATTAACGACACAGGCATAAGGTGTGCCATCATCACCAACTGGGCGAGGAAGAATAACAGGTGTGGTTATGCCTGCTCCCACATCGGTATTTGTCTGACCTTCTTGTAAGGTAAACTGTTCAGTCGTACCTGTAGTTGGGTTAACATCACTATCTACCGTTTCATCATTACCTTGGTCCATTGGGCTAAAGACAGTATCAGTTGGCAATTCAACTTCAACATAGTAATCACCAGGCACTATGTTACTAAATTCATAGTAACCAGCAGGTACATCTTCTGAACCGTTTGAAGTAGTCGTATTACCAAAGAAAGTACCATCACTACCAAACAAACTAACAGTTATACCACCAAGACCAAGTTCGCCTTCATCTTGGATGCCGTCACCATTAACATCATCCCAAACAATACCACCAACGGTAGCAGGTTCAGGTGGTGGGTCATAGTAATTGCCAATAATGACAGTTACTTCATCACCATCTTGCAAATCATCAACATCAACTCTAGTGCTAGTTGACGGATACCAATCTTCACGAGTGGTAATATCTTCTATGACATAGTAATCACCTGGCACAAATTCGGTATGACGGCGGAAGGTCAAAACCAGTTCGCCATCTTCGTCGGTCAAGCCATTTGCTCCGAGTATGAAGCTACCGCCATCACGATACAAGCCTGCTTCCCAACCTTCCAGTGGAAGCTCGCCCTCATCCCAGACACCATCACGGTTTTCATCGTTAAAGATTTTTACGATGATGAGTGGTTGTTGGACAACACCGAACTCAATATAGTGGCTATCATTATCGACCACCACGCTTTGTTCGATACTGCCTGAACTTGTCCAGCCTGATTTGAGACTATACCTTATGGTATAAGTGCCATTTTCTAATTCGCTGAAATCAACTAAACCAGATGAATTTGTAACGCCGCTTTCTACGACACTGCCATCCGCATTTAACAATTCAACTGTCCAGCCTTGTAAATTAAATTCGACATTTAAGTCGTCTTGGATTTCATTCATATTGCGGTCATGGAAAATCTTAACCAAAACATCGCCAATATCTTGCCAAGAAACTGATGTTTCAGCAAAAATCTTGCCGAGCTTCGTGTCACCTAAAACCAGTTTTTGCTTTTCAGCATTGATACCTTCCATGATAGTAGCAATAGGTAATTCATATTCGGCTTTTGCTTCGAGTTTAGCTGTACCAACTGAACCTGAATCAACCGTAAATGTTGCCGTACCATTTGGACCAGTAGTGACTGTATTTGAGCTAAGACTACCCTTGCTTGTAGTTAATGATACTTCCAAGTCAGCAATGGGAGTGTCACCTTGCATGGCAGTGACAGTAATTTCAGCAGCTTGCCCTGCTCCTAAAGTAACATTTTCGGAACTCAACTCTAAAGTTGGTGAACCAAGCCATAGAGGGTCACATGCTAACTCAGGATTAGCTCCATCATTGGTGATGGCATTGACTTCATCAATGATTTCCCAAGCTCTCTGCCCGATAATTCCACTATTGCGGTCGGGAGGAACAAATCCATCAGCAAAATGCCATACTACTGACTGACGGCTTGCTATTTCTTTTTTATCGACTCCTACAATAGTCGGTGGATAATTATGCACAACCCACTTTACGCGGCAGTCCATCGATTCCCCTGTAGAGCGATAAGTAGTACCTCGACTCGTATGGTGGTCAAGGTCTGTACAGAATGAACCTACTTTTTGTCCATCAGGGAACTGAAGTTGGATGACGGTGGTATATGCTTTAATTGGTGTACCATCACGAGTTGTACCACCATTCCAAGAAGTCAAAAGTCCCCACCCTGAAATGTATGCTGTATACTCCACGCCAGAACGAAGCTCGGAATCATCAAAGTCATCGCCTGTTTCGGGCACCCTAGCAAACGCAGTGCTTGCTGGAATAAGCATGACTAACAGGGTTAAAATTAAAAAAATCATTTTAAACTTTCGTTTATTCATTACTAAACCTCCAAAATACATGAAAAATTAAATATCAAAAACATAAAAAACCTACTTAAAGCAAAAGATAAACCTTCTGCACTTCTTGATAACACAACTTGATTAAATCTTTTCAGATATACATGCTCCTTTCCTTGATTTAAGGATATTCCTTGACTATAATGAATTTATGATTGCTACTTTGACATAATAAAAATATAAGCAAAAAAACGTTATGCTTTTCTACCAGATTAATATAGCACAACCATCGCTTCTCGGCAATAATTGTATCATAACAAGATAACAAAACAGATTAAGAGATATTCAAGAAACCGAGTTTTTGAAACCAGAAATTGAATTTCTGGTGTTTCACTCCATTGCGTTCCAGTGCAGAGCATTGGAACGCAAGGAGTAAGCGGTTATCTCAACAGAGGTACTATTTGATAATCAGAGGTAAAAATATCTGATATTGAGGTGTAAGTGATGTTTCAAAATCAGTCCACTTATTCCTGAATAGACAAATAATATTTTGTCCCGAACCGATAGTAATGTATGCTTGCAAGGTGTTATGGTCAATGCCTGTTTCAACTCGTGACCCTCCGTCCTCTGTAGTACAGATAACGGTTTCGAGTGACCAGTGGTCAGGGAATGAAGCATCATCTTCACCGACCATAATTCTACCCGAATCTACAATGAATGTTCTCGATTCATCATGCTTCAATGAGAAGTCAGGTATTGATTCCTCATCACTATAGAAATCAAAGTCAGTGCCTGGTGATTGTTCGGCATTCTTGATAATTGTCAGTGAACTTGGCGGACTACCACATGTACCTTCAAAATCAAAGGTTTTGACATCAGGGGCAACATTGCCCATAGCAGGAATCGGATACACATCAGTTTGATACTGACATGTCTCCAAATCCATCGTAAACAGTTCAATTTCACCTTGATTGCTGTTAAGCGTTCCAATCAAATCACCCGATGAATTGAACTCTAAGCCGCCTGCTTGCCCATCTGGTAATGCACAACTGTGTTGTGTTAGCAAAGTATCATCAGGGTTATAAACCCACAGTACATTATTCACATCACCACCATAAAGTAGCGTACCATCAGGATTCCATGCCAGCGACTCAATATCAATGTTTGATAATGACTTTTGCAATGTCGAGGGTGCATCAGCAAGCGTGCCATCGTATTCGATGTTGACGATATACAGTCCTTCATTTTCCACCATGACCCATAAATTATTATCGGCAGGATTGAATGAAGCCGCTACTTGGTCACCATGTCCCGTTTCGCCTAACAAAATTAATGAGCCGTTACGCTTATTAACTTTGTAGATGGGACCACCGTCTGCCAAGCTATCACCGCCCGCAGCATACAATTCTTTTGTCCTAGGATGTATGCCAACACCTTCAACATCAATGCCAGGATAGACACTACCTAACATGTCAAATTCACCAGTAATCATGTCTAACTTGAAAAATTGGCTATCTGTCACAGCTTGGTCATCCACGCCATACAACCAACATTGGTCAGCATCACCGTCATTAAATCGGTTGACAATCGTATGGATACAGACTCCTGTAGAGTCATCAATAATGCATGCTTCGCCAACTTCAAACGTGCCTGTGCCAGTGGTATCCCAATTTGCCATGTCAGACGGAGTGCTGACAATATATGAACCATTGACAGGAACAGGAAGCAAGCCATTACATTCAAGTTCACCATCATCGTTATAGCTGCATGTGATAGATTTAGGTATGCCATTAACTTCACTGGTAGCGATAATTTTATAACCTTGATTGATAACACTGATTGGCGGATTATTCATTTGACTATTGCTACCGTCATACCAAAGTTCCACAATATCAACGAAATATAAACATTGCACAAATTCACTATTGACCGTAAGACTACTAGCCATCAGCGTCCATGTCAAATCACTACCATCAAAATCAACACTAAACGCACCATTAGGCCATGCTTCCACTACCCCAGGTTGGAATGTGAGAATTTGACCTCTATCTGCTTCACCTGGTGAAAAATAGTTTTGAATACCGATGGGAACAGATAATGTGTAATCATTCGGATTTTCATAACCAAAATGAGATGTGTATGTGCCATCTTGATTATTGATGATACATGCATAAGGTGAACCGTTATCAGCATCAAATCTTGGGTTAAAATCAGGTGTGAAAATACCTGCATCCACATTGCCAACGTTATCACCTCCAAGCAAAGTGATAATGTCAGTTGTACCTGTAGTAGGATTGACATCGCTATCAGCACTGTCATCATTACCTTGATTCACTGGACTAAACACTGAACCATCTGGCAATTCAAATTCGACGTAGTAATCATCTGGTATGAGATTGACAAATTCATAATAACCAACTAGAACGTCTGCACCTGGTTCGCATGATAAGTCGTCCAAATCAAATTGGAAATCTTCTAAGAAACGACCCGCATGTCCTTGTACTTGAACTGGAGTATCGGTGTCAAATCCTTCCACAACAATCTCAAAAGTTTCAGAATTATTATTGAAGAAGTCTTCACCATTGGTATCATGTTTGACACTTGGGAAACCAGGATTATTATTGTAACCTGTCCATGCCACATTGTAATTCCCCAAGTCGCCATTATATGCTCCTTGTGATGGGGAAACTGTTGTCCAATCGTTTGTTCCGAAGGCAACATAATTAACAGGTGTTGGACAATGATTGATTGCTTCAAATGTTAAAGTTGTAGTATCATCGCCATTATCTTGATAGCCTAAATACTCAAAACCAAAGCAAACTTGATGTTGCGTAAGCAAACAATTGCCACTTGTACCACTCCCATCGGAAGTCGTCGTAGAGCCGACAAATGTACCATCTTCGGCATACAGATTAACGGTCATGCCACCAATACCTGTTTCTCCTTCATCTTGGATACCATCTCTATTGGCATCATTCCATGCCACCCCGCTAACAGTAGCAGGTTCGGGGGGGGGGGCATAGTAGTTACCAAAATAGAGAACGACTGTATCATTGTCTGTCAAGTCGCTAATAGTTTGGCTGATGACACCATTTGTCGGATACCAATGTTGATGAAGTGTTATATCTTCCCAAACATAGTAATTGCCTGGTGTAAAGTCTGAAATGCGTGGGAAGGTCAAAATAACTTGACCATCTTCATTGGTCGAGCCATTCATGCCCACAATAGAACTGCCATCTTCACGATAAAGTATAGCATCCCAGTTTTCAAGCGGGGATTCGTCTTCATCCCATACACCATCACGGTCTTCATCATGAAAAATGTTGACGATAATCACAGGAGAACGAATAACGCCAAATTCAACATAATGGCTGTCATTATCAACCACAACAGTTTGAGTAATCTCTTCCGATGTAGCTGACCAGCTATCCTCAAGCGTATATCTGATGGTATAAGTACCATTAGGTAATTCGGCAAAATTAAACAAACCTGACGAATCTGTAACGCTTGTTTCAATGACATTACCATCTTCATCAAGCAACTCAACTGTCCAGCCTTCCATGTTTGCTTCGGCACCAGAACCGTCTTCTACACCTGAACCGTCTTGGATTCCATTCATGTTACGGTCATGGAATATCCGTACTGAAATGTCGCCCACACTTTGCCAGCTAACACTTGCATCAGCAAATATATCGCCGACATGGACTTCCCCTAAAACTAACTTTTGTACTTC
>NBMH01000042.1:15527-17817 GCA_002084875.1 Anaerolineaceae bacterium 4572_78
TGTACCGATAGGCAATTCATATTGGGCTTGAGCTTCGATGTAAGCCATACCAATTGCCGAAGAATCTACAGTAAATGTGGCAGTTCCGTCTGGTCCTGTGGTTATGCTGTCAGTGCTAAGATTGCCAAAGGTAGAGCTTACATTAACCGCTAAATTTGCCAACGGTGTATCGCCTTGCATGGCTGTAACCGTGACATCTACAGATTGACCAGCATCAAAGTTTGATTAGCACCATCGTCTGTGATAGCGTTCACTTCGGCTATAATATCCCATGCCACCATGCCAATAGCACCATCTGTCGGGTGGTCAGGAGCAGGCGGGATATAGCCATCTGTGAAGTGCCAAATCGCCGCTTGACGACCTGAAATGTTGGTAGTACTCGCACCACTACCTGAGATGTTCGAGGGATAATGGTGCATAATCCACTTAACCCGACAATCTATCTGCTCATCAGAAACGCGATACCGCATCCCTGTACGCGAACTATGTGCCATGTCAGCACAGAACGTAGTTGCTTTTTGACCGTTAGGAAATTGGATTTGGATGCTTGCAGTGGGAACAGTTATATCGTTACCATTACGGTCATGACCACCTTCAAGCCAATTAAAATACCACCAGGCAACAATTGTTGCAGTCTCATCTACCTCAACTCGAGTGATAGGGGTATTTTCACCACCATTCTCTGGGGCTCTTGCAAACACAGTGCTTGTTGGAATGACAAGAACCAATAAAGTAATTAAAATAAGTGCAATTTGAAATCTTCGCTGTTTCATAACATAAACCTCCCTAAGTACATTTTTAACAAATGTGTATTTGGTAAACAACTCTTAAATCTAAGTCCACAAAGTAAAAACAGAAATTTTTTGAGAAAGCCTCCTTTTGTCATTACATTAATATATAAGCAACAATACTTAAAACAACAGAAATCCAATTTCCCCGAAGAATTGAATTTCTAGCCGTAGGCACAATAGGTATTATAAGGAAAAGTTCATTTTCTCCAAAATATCTTTTTAAAGATTAACGATGAAAACGTCCTCTAAACGACAAAAACGAAATTAATACAATTCCTTATGATTGTATTATCACATAAAACAAGTTAAAAAAACCTTTCTATTTTCTTGCTATTTGAGATTAGGCATGCTTAATACCATATACTCAATAAGCTTGACAAAGCCTAGTATCACATTTTATGTTAAAATACATTTCAACAATTTTGCCAATTTCCGAAAATTGAATATAATTCTTTTTGTTGAGTGGTCAAAGATTTCTTTGACATGAAAAAGCAAGCTTTTTTGCTCCAATAATTCTGAAAGGAAAAACAATGACAGGAAAAACGTTTGTCGAAAAAATATTTGATGCACCAAAAAGTAGCATCGTTTTCAAAAAAACAGATATAGTGTTGTCCCATGACAACACGGTTAGTATAGAAAAAACATTTGAGAAAATGGGTGGCGATAAAGTCAGGTACCCCGACCAAATATTAAATGTGTTAGACCATAACGCTCCCCCCACCAATGCCAAGTTAGCGAATGATTATCAACAAATTCGACGGTTTGTACAGTTACAGAGCATTGATAAATTCTACGATGTTGGCAATGGAATTTGCCACCAAATAATGTCCTATCACGCCAGCCCAGGCATGGTGATTGTAGGGAGTGATAGTCATACCTGCACAGCGGGAGCATTTAATGCCTTCGCAGCTGGGGTTGACCGCACTGAAACAGCAGGGATATGGAAACATGGTGAAACATGGTTTCGTGTTCCTGAAACTATTAAGATAATTTTGCATGGCAAGTTAAATGATGGCGTATTTGCCAAAGATATTGCCTTATGGATTATCGGCATGCTCGGTTCAAGCGGGGCAGATTACATGTCCATCGAATATCATGGTGATGGTGTGAAAACGCTTTCCATATCAGAACGGATGACGATAACAAATCTTGCTTCTGAAATGGGAGCGAAAAATGCAGTCTTCCCACCCGATGAAATGCTAGAAACATTTTTGGGAGAACCCATCAAAAATGGCGTTTGGGCAGATGATGATGCCGTGTATTTCAAAGAGATTGAATTAAATTTGGGCGAAGGTAAGCATGTTACAGATGGATTTCAGCTTTTGGTCATCCCTGCCTCAAAGAAAATTTATCTGCAAGCGATGAAAGAAGGCATCATTGCCACATTGATGGAATCAGGGGCAAATATCCTAACTCCGTCGTGCGGTCCGTGCTTGGGAACAGGACAAGGTATCCCCGCCGATAATTGTAATGTCATCTCGACAGCAAATCGTAACTTT
>NBMH01000217.1 GCA_002084875.1 Anaerolineaceae bacterium 4572_78
TAGCATTGAACAGACCTGGGTGGGTTCTACTAAGGTGAACAATGAAAATCGACTCAAAAAAAGTAGAATTTGTAGCTGTTATTTTTATATTTGGTGTGGTCATCGCCAATGCTATTTTCTATGGAGAGAAGGGACAAGACTGGGGTCCGTATGTTGAAGACCCGCTTTATTTGCCTCGCACATTTTCATTAATTTTCACTCCTTTTCGGTTGCTGGGATATACAACATTAAGCTATTTACTTTGGACTGTTTTGAACGGTATCGCCTATATTTGGGGCTCAAGGCAATTTGGGGTTTCTACAACTCTAACAGTTTTTAGCTTTCCTTTTGTTTACTGCCTTTTAGCTGGTCAAACAGAAGGTATTTTAATAGCAGGATTGGCAATAGTATCTACGGTCAAAAATCCCAAAATAGCAGGGATTGGCATTTTTCTTTTGTCAATCAAACCACATTTGGGATTTTTCCCAATAATCTACTGCTTATATCAACGCCGTCAAGAATTACGTCAACTTATTTATATTCCCATTTTGATTGTACTTATTTCCTTTGTTCTTTATGGGTTTTGGATACCAGCCTGGATTGAAGCCACCGCATTCATCAGAGCCATAAATCACAACTTGAACAGCAACTTTTTTCCTTATCTAATCCCCCTAGTCATCATTCCCTTCTTTTGGAAAAATTTAACGCATGTTCTATTATTGCAGGCTTTGATTATGCCGTACTACACCATCTATAGCTACGGTATAATACAGGCGACCAAAAAATTCTCCACATTAACAAATGTAGTTTTGTGGGTCATCCCAACAAATCTGTTTTTCATATGGATACAGGACCCGAATATCATTAATCCAATTCTTGACATCAAAAGTTCAATAGGTTTTGTAGTTATACCTTTATTGGTATTTTTTGAATTAGCCTTTTTGCCCCCACCCCTAGCCCCTCCCTCAGAGGGAGAGGGGAATCTTACTCCTTTTTAATTTGCATATTTCAACGAAACCACATCCATGATTTTTCGGGCGATTTCACTATCTATCTTTAAACCTTTTTGCAGTTGTTCAAGCAATATCACCTCTTTCTCATGCAAGCCATCTACATAGGCAACCTCAACACCAACGACAAATGCCGTTTCACGTAATTCAGGAATGAGAATTTCATTACATGCTTCCACAAGATGAGCCACTTCATCTTCCATAAATGGTATCAGCTCATCAAAATCATCACTACGATTGAAGGCAGTAAACACTTTTTCTACAGTATCATCCCACATATCGCTCAAATCTAGTTCGTCGTATTCAGGAAAGGCATCTAGCCGTGAAAGATAATGTCCTAATGCTTCGAACTCTTCGGGGTTTGCTTCATGGTCAGCAATCGCTACGGCTAAACCGAGTGCTACAAATGCTTCGGATGGATTATCGAAATGAAGAGCAGAAAGAGTAGTACGATGTTTGATCATAATTACTTCTCGTATTTTGTCGGCTACAATGGTATCAATTTCTAAGCCTGCTTGCAACTGGTCAAGCAATATCTGTTCGGATTCACTCAAGCCATCTACATAAGCCGTTTCGACTGCCAACACAAAAAATGTTTCCCTCAACTTGGAATTGAGAATATGTTTACAGCCTTTAATCAAGCTATCTACTTCTTCAGGAGTGAATGGTTTGGGTTTACCCTTGTTTTTCTTAAAAGTGGTTAAGATTTTTTTTGCCGTCTTATTCCACATATCGGCGATTTCATTTCGTTTAAGTCCTCTAAACAAAATCGACATGGTCAGACCGCCAAAAAAAGTGTTAAATTCAACTTCGGTTGTTTTATCATCTGCTAAGATGACTGCCATACCCAATGCCATAAATGCTTCCATAGGTGAGTTGAAACGAATCGGCGGCACACTTGCAATAAAACTTCGATGTTTCATGGCTACCACATCATTAATCATGAGGGCTACATGATGGCTAATTTCGAGCCGTCTTTGAAAGCAGTCAAGCACAGTTTGTTCCGATTCAGTGATGGGGGTGGTATAAGCCAATTCGACCGCCATCAGATAAACCGTTTCACACAATTCAGGGTTAAGTATTTTTTTAGCTGAATCAATCATGCTCTCCAATTCAATTTGAGTGAACGGAACAGTCTTGTCGAAGTTGTCATGCCTATCACAAGCGGCAAAGATTTTTTTGCCCGTTTCCAAAATGACATTTTCTATATCACCAATTTTCTCTTCCTTAAAAATATCAAGTGTCTGACAGACATTTTTCAATTTGCGTAATTCATTTTTGCTCAAATCGCCATCAGCGATAATGATTGCCATTCCTATCCCTATAAAAGCTTCGGAGGCATGTGAGAAACCGATAGGAATAAAACGATTCCTAGCATCTTCTGAACTAAACTCTGCTTGCAAATAAGTGAGTAAATTTTCTTCGGGCTGACTCAAACCATCAGACTCTGCAATTCGTGTTGCCATTCTCAATGATTCTTGTCGTTGTTGAGTGCTAAGTATTACCTTGCTAGCAGTAGCAAGAATAGCCAATTCTGACTCTGTAAAAGGTGTTAGGTTTTCAAAGCCTCTATTTAAGGAGTCAGAAATTCTATCTTTTGCTGAATTGATAAAATCGTTAATTTCGTTTTCGGCATAAGTTTCAAAAACTGTTAGTTGGCGTAAATTTTTTATGTAGGATTCAAATTCATCATCGGTCACTTCCCCATCGGCTAAAACGGTGGCAATGGCAATGGCAACATAAGCCTCACCAGGATGGTAAAATTTTAGAACAGAAGTGTCACCGATGCCAAATTCTTCTTGTAGGCGGTTTAATATTTTCTCTTCATTTGGATGAAGCCCATCGGAATGAGCGATTTCGACTGCAAAATTAAAGAGTGGTTGAAAATGTCTTGGGTCGAGTATTGCTTTACATGCATCAAAGATAATATTAATTTCTTCGTTGTTAAATGCAGTGATATCTTCACGTGTTTTGTGTAATGACTGAAAAACGGTGTCGCCTGTTTTTTCAAACAGTTCACCAATTTTATCTTCGTCATATTCTTTGAAAACATCTAAGGTCTCCAAATATTTACCTATCGTTAAAAATTCAGGGTCGGTTGCTTCTCCGTCGGCAGCGATGATAACCATGCCAACAGTAATAAATGCTTCGGCAGGTATATCAAATGTTAAGGTCATTATGTTTTCTCCAATTAATTTAGTTAAATTTGAGGTAATTATTCACTCCCCCTCCTGTCAGTAGTCCCAACCCCCCTTCCCATGCGAGGAAAAGATTCACCTATCCCCATGGGCTAGGAGTGGGGGCAAACAGTCACCAAAAACTTAATGCTCAATTTGCAAAATCCCCACACATCAAGTATAACAAAAATTGTGGCTGGCTACGACAGCTATTTTGGTCGCCGTGTAGCCAACACTGTCAAAGTTCCTTTGACAAGGAAGACTCCCCACTCCTCACAAGATTGTGGAGCCTTCCCAGCACAGGTTCTCACCTGCATCGGTATGGTACTCTATTTTGGGAGGTTATAGCAAATGCAGGTGGGCAATCTGTTGATATAACCTTTTTTTATTTTATTCAGGTGGTGCAGGCAATAAGTTCACCCCACACCCGACCCTCCCCTACTTAGGAGAGGGGAGTAGTCACTTCCCCACGCATGTGGAGGGATTGAGGGGGGTAAATTCCCCTCTCCTTCTGGGTGAGGGGGCTAGGGGTGGGGTGGTAAAATGTTACGATAAATCTATTGCACTCCTATAGTTCCAAATAAAGGAGTATTATGTACACCTGATGGCAAACACTATAAGAATATTGTAGTAACGCAACATGAGGATAGGGAAAACGTACAGATATCGTGGGGTATCAGCAGTTGTCCGCCGAATGTTGCAGTGGTGTATGCTAAAGGGCTTGCCATTGCGGTCGAGTTGGGTAGATTAGTCAAGCATGCTGAGTGCGGGCTAACATTCTTAAACCATATCATCAGTTTGATTGATGGTGTGGGAAAGGTAACGATAGTGGATGTAGAATCAAAGTATCCGATTATTCATTAGGATAAACAATCCATGTCCAGACCTGACAGGTTTTTAGAGACCTGTCGTGTCTAAAGGAGAATGGAGTAAGATTCCATGTGCATCAAGCTAAGATTATACCAATTAGATATAATGAGTGAATCAGACTAATAAAAATGGTAAGTGAAAAGAAAGAAAACTTGCCTAAAAAAATCAAATATGGTTCCATGAAAGTAACGTATAAATACACAGGAGAAATAATCATGAAACTTGATTTAGAAAGCATAGGTCGAAAAATAGCATCATTTTTTGGTCAAAGCGTGGAAGACATAGCCAGACAGACCAAGTTCGTGCAACAAGAGACAATAACCCTACAGATAGTAAACACCTTTACCGCAATCAACCTGTTGGACAGTACGGTATTAGCTTTGCCAACTACTATGAGCAAACAGTATCCGGGTTGTGGATTGTCATGACCCAATTCCTTTTGAACCCAATTCGTTTGCCTTATGGTGAACAGGCTAATAGAGAGATAAGTCCTTTTCAAGTACGGCTAGCTTTCCAACATCTAGCACCATTTTTCAATAGGGCTTTGCATAACCGAACTAAGTTGAAGGCACTCTTAAAACGTTTCTTTACTTCCCTGTTGCGTGTAGGCTTCAAGCAGAAGCGTTCCAAACGTCCCAATGCCATTTAGGCTTTGACTTTGGTTGGTTCTATTTTTCAGTTATACTAAAAACGGGCACAAAGTAACATTTTCATGAAGATATCTTACTGGAGCGTCAAAGCTTGCTTTGACAGTCAAGACAAGAAAGGTTTTTGAAAACCTTATGACCTTCACAAGTATACCTCATTCTTCTCTTTGCTCCTTACATCGATGGCTATAGTTCAGGTCATGCCGAAGGGGAACATGGTAAAGCTATTCAAATTGCGACCAGTTTGCTGAAAAAATGCATGTCGCCTGACGAAATTGCAGTCATAACAGGTCTAAGCTAAACTAACGTTATGGCACTGAAAAATTAGAGGTAAATTTTCGTAGCATAATTTCTAATTGCGAAAGTGTGATTGGAAATCACGGCTACAAATCGACGAACCTGTTTTAACAGGTTTCGCATTAGCAACAGGCATGTCAATTTCCTGAGCGAGAAAGTCAATTTTTTAAAAACAGGAACCATGTTAGAAAATCGCTACCGAATCAGCCATGCCATCGGACAAGGTGGCATGGGGGCTATCTATCAAGGTCATGATACCAAGTTGGATATCCCAGTAGCGATTAAGGAGAATTTTCTCCAAGAAGAAAAGAATATCAAACAGTTTGA
>NBMH01000043.1 GCA_002084875.1 Anaerolineaceae bacterium 4572_78
CAGGTTTCCAGCCTGTACAGTCAAGATGAATACATGGGTTATATTTTCTCTGCCACCACAAGCATACTTGCCCCATTCGGCAATCGCCGAAATAACAACCAATCTAATGAAGCTAACCAATACGCTAATCGTTTTAACTTACGTGATTTCCGATAACGGTACGGTATACTGTCATGAGCGATTGTGGTAAAAAGATGAGTACGGAAATATTCCTCAATAATTTTTAAGCCTGCTTCGGCAAATAATTCTCGTACATGATTACTATTCAGTCGCCGCAAATGTCCAGGTTCGTCGCGGCGAAATCTGCCGTAGCCATCGGTGGACGATTCGAGTCCATTGCTGAGATACATTAACGTCCATTCCAATGAAAACTTGTTAGCACATGGTGTTGTCATCAGAATTTTGCCACCTGGTTTAAGCATGCGACTCCATGCTTGAATAGTTGCCCTCACATCAAAGACATGCTCTAATGTTTCAATCGAAAAAATCATGTCCACTGATTTATCGCTTAGAGGCAATGCCTCGCTCATAGCTGTAGCAAAATGGTGTGCCGAAAATGCCTGTTGTGCTAAAACTAAACCAGTTAATGATATATCCATTCCAATAATTTGGCAATTTGGAAAGGCATTTTTCAAAAAGGGAATGTATCTACCTTGCCCGCAAGCAATATCTAAAATCACATGGGGAGTGGTAGGGAAAATTCTTTTTGAATGGAGAATTTCCTGTACCGCAGTTAAGCGGCAGGCTTCGTATAAGTCGCTAAAGTCGGTCATGTAACCTTGTTGATAACGTTGGTTGTAGTTAATGGTCATATAAACCAGCTGTTAGGCTTGATGGGAAGTTGATTTCCCAAATAACAATTATTCCCTCCTCTCGTTACTACGCAGAGCATCGGAACGAGGGGAGCCTCTCGTTACTACGCAGAGCATCGGAACGAGGAGAGCCTCTCGTTACTACGCAGAGCATCGGAACGAGGAGAGCCTCTCGTTACTACGCAGAGCATCGGAACGAGGAGAGGTGAATGATTATTCGAGAGACCACAAATGATTATTCGAGAGAGCACAAATGTGATTTTTAAAATTTGAATGATGCTATTAAAACCTCGTGAGAAATGGCACATGATGTAAAGTGCCGACTAAAAACCTTGTCTTCTAAAGCAAATCTTCTTCTTCCACAGTTTCAGCTAAAACTAAATCTTCGGTTACTTTTTGGACTGTATCATGGCGAACACGGTCTAAATAGGTGTTTGCCTTTTTTACTTCATCAGATAAGACAGTAACTGTTTGTTGCATATTATCCAATGCTTGCAACTTATAATCAGCAATCATATCCATTGTAGCATAGATATCGTTAAAGGCATTTTTCAATTTGTCCATATCAATGGTGGTACTAGAGGCATACGTACCGATGTCCCCCGATTGTTGACGTAGCATGCGAGCATTTGCCTCGATTAAGTCACTGGTAGTAGTGTTCAGGGCATTGATTTGGTCTAGGACTAATTTTTGATTGTCAAGTGCCTGAGCAACCACAATGGCTGTCCGCAAAGCAGAAACAGTAGTATTGATAGCTCGGTCTACCCCTTTAACCAATTCCAAATTATTTTTGCGTACCATGTCCAATGCCAAATAGCCTTGAATACTGACCGCTTGTTGGATTAACAGGTCTTGTACTTTTTGGCGAGTATAAAAAAGCATTTCCTCTTTGACAACACGAGCCTTTTGTGGGTTATCAATTTCAATTTCAGCAATACGCGATACAAGGGCGGTATCTATTTGCCGTCCCAAATAAGCCGCTTTTTGCAACTCCTGCATAGCATCCCACAAACGATGTTTTTCTATGTCAATAGAAGCATTATCTCGCTGTAACTGTTCTTTCCCAGCACGCAAGGCATTGATAATAGCATTGATGGTAGCTTGAGCCGAATGATATTCTAAAAAATAATTTCGCAAGGGACTACCAAATATTTCACCAATAAAAGGTATCTTCTCAAGAAAACCAGGGGATAACAAATCATTTCGGCTTGAGGGGTCTAAATCCTCAACGGCTTTCCTCAGGTCACGCAAGGCATCGGATACGCCCGATGTTGTGTCACTGTTCATTGATTTGAGCGAGCGTTCCATCATCGGATTTGATAAGCCAGCCGCACTTTCAATTGCCTTAGTACCTAATTTATGAATTGCATCCAAAGTTTTATCAAATGGTTCACTATTCACACCGCTATCGAGAACCTTACCAATAAATCTTTCTACTTTGTTATCTAATTTTTGTATTTGGGCGTTATCTAACCGTATCAAACTGCCTGCTTGTTGTTTATCCACAACAGTTACAGGTTTGGGTGGCTCCAACTTTTCAGGAGGAGCAAGTGTAAGTTCTTGGTTCATAATAAAAACTCCTTCTATGTGGAACAGATTTCTAGTCTGTTCACGATGCCACAGGTAAGATGTCTGTGGTGCATGATTAATCATACATGTCTTAAATCTAAAGTTGATTATACAAGAAAAGATTTTTTGTACCAACTCAAGAAAAGATTTTTTGTACCAACTATTGATTTAAGCATGGACGTATTTCATTAACCTCTGTGCTATAAAACTATTCGACAACAAAATTTGTATTATTTGGATAAAACCCGTTACATTCCACTGAGGTGGAAACACAAACCTCGATTCGAGATTACTTGACGGGCGAGAAAGTGATTCAAACATTTTTCCTAGCATATTTGAATGTCTCCGATTTTTACATGGCTTATACCGAAAAAGAATTTGGCAAGGGGTTTGTGGATTTATACTTGGAGCCATTTTTTATCAAGTATGATGATATTCCACATGCTTATTTGATTGAACTTAAATATATCAAACAGAGTGAATTTAGTAAAGAATTATTACAAGAAAAAATTGCCCAAGCAAAAACTCAATTGCAACAATATGCCACCGCCCCCAGCATGATTAAGGGAATCAAGGGAGCAAATTTAACATGCGGCATATTGGTCTTTAATGGATGGGAATTGGTGTATTGTGAAGATACATAATCGTAAGGAAAAGGAAAAACCAATTATGAAACCAAATTATTTTATTATTATTATAACATGTATCGTTTTAGTAGGTATAACCCCTTTCGTGATGGCTCAGGTTAGTCATTCGCAGGCATTAGACAAAATTTCTCCTCATGTGCTTGCTACCACCGAAAACGGCAAAGCTACAGAATTTTTTGTCATTTTAGATGATAATCCTGATTTGACTGCCACGGCAAAAATGAGTAGCAAAGTTGAAAAGGGAACTTATGTCTATCATACCTTACGCTCACAGGCTCAAACCAGCCAAGCAAATCTAAAAGCATGGTTAGATGAGCAGAATATATCTTATCGTTCGTTCTATATTGTCAATGCTATTTTGCTTGAGGGAACACATAATTTAGCAATGACATTGGCAAAACGTTCTGATGTGGTACGCATAGAGGCAAACCCAAAAGTACCTGGCATATCTGACCCAATTATCACAACGGATACTTCCCTCAACAGTGCTACAGGAATTGAGCCAGGTGTCAGCTACATCAATGCCGACGATGTTTGGGCATTAGGTTTTGCGGGAGAGGGAATTATTGTCGGCGGGCAGGATACGGGTTATGAATGGGACCATCCCGCAATAAAACAGAAGTATCGAGGTTGGGATGGTGATACTGCCGACCATGACTACAATTGGCATGATAGTGTTCATAGCAATGGTGGCAGTAATCCTTGTGGCGTAGACTCGCCAGAACCATGCGACGACAACAGTCATGGTACGCATACGATGGGGACTGTGTTGGGAGATGATGGTGGTAATAATCAAATTGGTGTGGCACCTGAAGCGAAATGGATAGGTTGTCGTGATATGGATGCGGGACTAGGCTCACCTGCCACATATTTAGAATGTTTTGAGTTTTTCTTGGCTCCTTACCCCGTGGATGGCACGCCTGATGACGGCGACCCTAGCAAAGCCCCCCATATTACGGCAAACTCATGGAGCTGTCCCGCTTATGAAGGATGCTCAACTGATACTCTCCAAGCCGCAGTTGATGCTCATTATGCGGCTGGTATCATGACAGTTGTTTCTGCGGGAAACGACGGTAGTGGATGTAGCACTATAGCTGAACCAATTTCGATTTATGAGCATGTTTATACTGTGGGAGCATTAAACACAGGGGCAGATACACTTGCTTCATTCAGCGGGCGGGGTCCTGTAACGATAGACGGTAGCAACCGCTTAAAACCTGACATCGCCGCTCCAGGCACTAATACCCGTTCCAGTATATTGAATGGTAATTATGGTACAAAAAGCGGAACGAGCATGGCTTCACCGCATGTGTCAGGTGCCGTAGCATTGCTATGGTCAGCGGTTCCCAGTTTGAAAAATGATATAGATAATACTATCTTTTATCTGAATGAAAATGCGGTTCCGATTGAAAGCACTTCATGCAGTAGTTCAGGTTCGCCGAATAATTTATTTGGTCATGGGCGTTTGGATATATTGGCAAGTGTCGAGCATGCCCAAAATAATATTCTAACGGCAGACTTTAGCTACAGCACTCCCGTTTATGTGGAACATACTGTTGTTTTTACCAATTTGAGTTATGGGGCATTACCTATCACATTTACTTGGAATTTTGGTGATGGTATTACTTCTGTTCAGACGAGAGGAACAGTTTTACTGCCTACATACTACACCTATCAAAACACAGGAAAATTTACGGTGGCATTGACCGCAACGAATATCATCATGCAAGATATTGTTACTAAACCAATTGATGTTATCACTAAGCCGCTTGATATTCCTCCCATAAAACCTATAGCTAGTTTTACGTATACATATCCCGCTATTGTAAACCAACCGATTACCTTTACCAGTTTGTATACAGGGACTGAACCTCTAACCATAACATGGGATTTTGGTGATGGAACCCCACCCCAATTTTTCCCATTTGAAAGGGAGAAGCAAAGCACCCTTCTTGACTCCCCTCTCCTAGTAGGGGAGAGGCAGGGGGTGGGGTACCATCACACCTATTCCCATGCGGGAATTTATACCGTTACACTCATGTTAGAAAATGAGGCAGGAAAAAATACAGCAATAGATACAATACATGTTTATCAGCCAGGTGTCGCACTGATGCCGCCAGGGGGCACAAGCCTTCAACCATTTTATCAAGAGGGAAATGCTGACGAGGTATTTGTTTATCCATTGACAGTAACTAATACAGGAGATATTACGGATACAGTTATTCTGTCATTCACAGGAGACTGGTCAGGCAGTGTAGATATAATACAAACAACACGTGATATTCCTGATGTTGAAATTGCCATGCCCGCCAAGTCAGGTACAACAATTCAGGTGCATTTAACACCTGCCATGACCATTACTGAAATGATTACTGAAAATCTTGTCATAACTGCTACCTCAAAATTGGCACCCGATTACAAGGCAAGTATTACCTTAATTGCCACTGTTCATCCAGTTACGGCACCGACATCTATACCACCTAACGCAAATTTTATTTTCCCTGATTCGCTTCAGGAATATGAGAATGTCATCTTTACTAATCTAACCACGGGAATGCAACCGATTACCTCGATATGGAATTTTGGAGATAGTGCTGTTCAATACCTTCAATACATGCATGCCATAACAATAACTCATGTGTATTCTGAAACGGGCATGTATGCAGTCACCTTAACGGCTACAAATGAGATTGGGCAGGATGTCATGACAAAAGATGTGCTGGTTCGGAAAATACTCTATCTATATCTACCCTTGATTTTAAAGTAGGTCTGACAGATTTGATGCTCAAGTTTTCTTTAATAATTGTTGCCTCCACTTCTCATCTTCATCGGATAAAACGGGCGTTGGTGGTTTCTGATAATTAATCACCATGTCATACCCTCCTGCTACATAAAGGTCATGCAAAATTGTATTCAACGGCAAAACTGGTTCAGGGTCACCAGGATAAAGTGGGATTGGCAGGTCAGGGATGGCATGGCGTACACCAAACAAATATATTTCAGCCATGGGTCGCTTATGAGCCCGACTTACGATTAAACGATAATCACTTTTTTGTGCTAGGCTCATGGTCATAGGCTTGCCGATACGTAGCAAATCAATCTCCACCAGATGGGTGTAACTACCAAGTATATTAAACCGTTTGTCATTGTATTTCTCTCGACCTGTTGCATTGGTTTTATTTGCAGGAGATAAGATTTCAATGATGGTTACTACCTCATGGCTTTCTTGATGACGAACTTCCAAGTATTTATGTTTGATAATTTCAGGCATGGGCAGTTCAGCCATAATCGGTTTCACTTTAACTAATGTTCCTCCATGCATTTCCTGTATTTGTGGAAATGAAGACAAAGGCATGGTTGGTCCATTGGTTGGTTTGGGGGATGTGACCAGCACATCTGGCACACCAATCCCTCTATTGCTTGGTGGCATAACAGATAGATAAGTCATCTGCTCAATTGCTACACGATATTTGGGACGTAATCGTGGTATTAGAAAATGACGAATCTCACCAATTAAATCGTGATGAATCTCTTTCCATAAACTAGGATATTCCAAGTAGGGGTCCATACCCGGAAATGGTGTTTTCATAACGTACTCCTATAATTAACATAAGTAGTTGAAGCGACAAAGTATCTGTGGCTAGACCTAACAAGTTTTCAGAAACCTGTCAGGTCTGGATCCAAAAACATTTGGTAGAACAGAAATCCTGGTGTTTCTGTCACAAATTCTTCATCTATCAAAATTTATTATACCATAAAAAAACTAATACTCAATGTTCAAGTTTTTTCTGGGGATCATCTTCCTCAAGCAAGTTCTGAATGAAGTGCAATAGGTTTTCAGCTTTATAAAATAAATAATAGCGTGCTGTCATAAAATGGGTATTGCCTCCATCAAGATATATTCGGCAATGGCTGGTTTCAACCCATCCTTTAGCACCAAATCAACATCTACCTCCAGCCAATCACTTAAATCACATTGTAATTCAACAAAGGTGATGAGGCATGGTGTCTTAGAAAATGTGACTAGAATATCCAAATCACTATTAGGTTTCTGTTCATGGCGAATATAGGACCCAAAAATACCTAGTGAGGCGACATGGTATTTTTCAGTGAGTACAGTTTGCATTGCTTTAAGATGATTAATAAATTGTGTCAGTTTTATATTCTCATTCATGATTCGTATCCTTTATGCCATGCCATAACTTGCCAGCATGATTACCATGAGGATTTGAAACGATGGTTTATTTTTCTCAAACACAGTATTTACTCTATCAAAATACAATAAAATATTACATGCTAATTTGGGCAATTCACAATTATGTTGTATTATTACGACCTACAGAAGGAGTGCAAAAGATAAATCTTTTGCATGGCGATAGCTAAAGCCATTGCACTCTAGCTGATATTCAAAATAACAAAGGAATTAATAAATGAACGTATTATTATTACAAGACGTTGACAGTTTAGGATTAGCGGGCGATATTGTCAAAGTGAAAAATGGTTTTGGGCGAAACTATCTTATCCCGCAAAAATTTGCCGTTGTTGCTACAAAAAACATACTCAAACAAGCCGATTCTATCCGAAGAGCGGGTGAATTGCGTCGGGCTCGTGAAAAAGACGATATGCTCGCCGTCTCTAATCAACTTAGTGGTAGAGTTTTTGTCTTTGAAAAACGAGCAGGCGATAGAGATAAACTATACGGTTCTGTAACCGCCTCCGAAATTGCTCAAGCAATTGAAGATAAAACAGGTATTATCATTGATAAGCGAAAAATTGTGTTATCGGAACCAATTCGTACCTTAGGCGAATTTAGTATAACTATCAAGCTGATGGTAGAAGTTGCCGCAGAACTTCATGTTGTGGTGATTCGTGAAGGTGAAACTTACACACCGCCACCTCCTTCTCCCGATGAGGAAGAAGTAACACCATTAGAGAAAGAAGAGTCGCCTGTTGAAAACAACATAGAGTTTGCAGTTGCCTAGTTGATTCACATGGTCAAACAAGAAAGGTTTTCGAAAACCTTTCTTGTCTTGATATGTTTCTATGAAAGCAACGCTCTAACATGCTCTAGCGGAATCCGTGATGTGATGTCAACACTGAGCGGCGTTACAGAAATACATTTATCAACAACGGTTGTTTGCGTGTCAGAGATAGGTTCAACACCTTCTACGTTATCTACCAATTGATAATCTTCAGGAATTGATTTCCAAATAGATTTAGATACAGAAGAGTTTCGCCAGCGAGCCTTTCGTGAAACACAAGTTGCTTGCCATGTTGTTTGTTCAGTTGCTGTGGCGGGTATATCAACTTTGAGCACATCAACATCATGTGGCAAGGGCAGATTTCTTAGCATGCGTTCGGTAAAATAATGGGTAAAATAAGCCGCTACACCAAAATCAACATCATCCGAATGGCTATAACAATATTTAGGTGTTGTTTCTAGGCTTACCGCTAAGGCAGGGACACCTTGAACTGCAGACTCAAGGGCAGCCCCAATTGTGCCTGAACTGGTCGTATATACCCCCACGTTTAATCCATAATTTATTCCACTGACCGTCAGTGTTACGGGACGCAAGGTCAATCCGTTTAATGCAATAGCCACAACTTGGGCAGGAGTTGATTTGATGCTATATGCAGTCATGGTCTGACCATTGACTATCAAGCTGTGAGTGTAAATTTGACGGTCTGTGATTTTAGAAAAGCTACGCCCCGTACCTGTTTGTTGTTCATGCGGAGCGACAATAAGTAAATCGCCGATTGGAGCAAGTGCTTCTGCTGTTGCTAAAAGCCCAGGCGATTGAATACCATCATCATTTGTGATGAGAATTAAGGGTTTGTTCATTATGTAATCTCTATATTTGATATTTTAAAAACCAGTATCGTTCAGCTGGTTTATTCTGTCCGATTTGATAAGCAAATTTGTTGGTATCTTGAGTCATGGATTCTACACCGCCAAAGAGCGATTCTAATTGTGATTGATACGCGGAGATTGCTTTAATTTTCGTTTTTAGTCCTTCTTCTGAAAAATACTGAATTATACTATACCATATACAATCTACAGAAGTAAGACTCGTCAATAACTCAAGTGAGTTCGCTATAAATCTATTCGGAAATTTTTGGACATAAGGATAGTCCTGATAAAAATAAACAATTTTAACATCCTCTATCAAACCAAGTGCTGATAGGAGAACAAGTTGGTGGTCGATATGATGCCCGATGCCGATGGGCGAGTAAATGATAGTTTCTGAATTAATTGCTACATTTTGTTTAATAGCATTGACAATTGATTCGACTATTCTTTTCTCATCAGCATGGATATTCCCGAAAATAGCTTCTTGAGAGTTGTAATACCATTGGTCTGAATCCCCGCGATAAATACACTCCAAAAAATCAAACCAAATTGGTTCGATACCAAAATAACGAAGTGCTTCAGTATCTTCAGCACGCCGCATATCATAAGGTTTGTAGTTCGGATATTTTGTCCGAACACCATATTTTTCCCAAGTATCATGTTGAAACTTTGCAAAGGAAGAAATAGGTTGATTGAGGTCAGGTAAACCAGCAAAAACTGTTATGACTTTTACGGTTTCATTTCGTCTGACCAATTCATGGATTGTACCACCGCATGAAAGTACTACATCATCTAAATGCGGAGACAAAAAAACATGTTCCATCATAATCTCCAATCTGTTGTTTGTCATCCCAATGTATCATAATTCAAATTATAATGCATTACTGCCTGTACCTGGCATGGCATTGCCTAAGTCAGGCATTTCCGTCTCTATTTTTTCAGGGGATTGTCCCGCCTCCAAACGAGTAATCACTTCATCAAACTCGGGACCCATGTCCTCACCTACTTCACTCCCCATGCGTTTCATCCACTTAGCAAGCGATTTAGGGTCATTTTCATCAAATCCCGCCAAATTAGATGGGTCAGCTAAACTCTCTAGGCGGCTTTCTTCTGAACGCACAAAGGCAACCTTAGAAATCAAACGTTTTAGGTTTGTTCCATGACACGTCGGACATGTTGGTGGGCTTTTCTCTATCATAGAAAAACTCCGCCAAAATATACTTACTCTTTTACGACAATCATAACATCCGTATTCATAAATCGGCATGATAAATTCCTTTTAATGCTAAAGTTATTTAATTTCGATACTCATTATAACATACATCATAAATTTGGCAAATTAATTGTTTCAACTGCACAACTTTTATAATTTAACAAAAAAAAACCGCAACATGACAAAATTGCATGTTTGTGCTAAAATACCTATTAATTATTGTGCTTGTCTTGCTTGTATCTGTCCAATGCTAAGGCAACAGCAGGAGTATACCCTTACAATTTTTATTTAAAATATACCAAAAAAGGATTAGTTTTGTGAATACCATAAGCGGGTTTATGCCATAAACCCCTGCATTAATACCGTTCACAAATGTAGGGGTTTGTGGCACAAACCCCATGGTTTAAAATTACAATTCTTACCCTTAGCAAGTATAGTTATCGAAAACCTCTCAAGTTATAAAAAATTGGGAGGTTTTTGTTATTATTTACATGTACGTTGGGTATTCTACCCGACATAGTACAGACAAAATGTCTATACTATGTGAATGTTAGGAGGAAATCATGAACATTGATGATTGGTTTGATGAATTAGCAACAAAACTGCCAGCCACAGATGTATACATCATCAAACAAAGTTACGCTGTGGCAAATAAAGCTCATGCTAGGCAAAAACGGAAAAGTGGGGCACCGTACATTACCCACTGTGTAGCTGTAGCAAAAACATTAGCTAATCTTAATTTAGAAGGTGAAGTGATTGCAGCTGGTTTATTGCATGATGTGCCTGAAGATACAACAGTAACGCTGCTTGAACTTAGCCAAGAGTTTGGTCCAACGATTGCCAATCTTGTTGACAGTGTAACAAAGTTAAAACATGCTGCGGATGAGTTGCAAATTGACCAGCTCACTTTCTTAAAACGGAAAGAAGCACAACGAGCCGAAAACTTGCGGAAAATGATTCTTGGCATGGGAGATGATGTACGAGCCGTACTCATAAAGTTAGCCGACCGCCTACACAATATGCGTACTCTCAAATACATGCCCCCCGAAAAACAAAAGCGTATTGCTCAAGAAACTTTAGAAATTTTTGCTCCGCTTGCCAATCGTTTAGGTATTTATCGTATCAAGTTGGAACTTGAAGACCTAGCCTTTAAGTATCTTTACACTGACAAGCATGACGAAATTGTAGCTAAAATTAACGAACGGAACGATGAAATTGATAAATATATCAATAAAGTAGCTCAACAATTAACACAATTTCTCAATGAGGAAAACATTTCTCATAAATTGTCATGGCGAGCCAAGCACATTTATAGCATCTATAAAAAGATGAAACGCAAGGAAGTAGATATTGACCAAGTTTATGATATTCGAGCCTTGCGTGTAATTGTGCCACATATTCAGGATTGCTATGCTGTACTGGGAGTAGTTCATACCAAATGGCATCCTATTTCAGGTGAGTTTGATGACTATATCGCTGTTCCAAAAGATAATGGTTATCAATCCCTGCATACCGCCGTAAGGGATAATCAAGGCAAATTATTTGAAGTACAAATTCGGACTTCTGAAATGCACAACCAAGCAGAATATGGCATCGCCGCTCATTGGCGTTACAAAGATGGCACCCAAGCGGATAATAAGTTTGACCACAGAATCGCCATGATGCGTCAGGCACTCAAATTCAAACGAGACATTCATGATATTACCGAATCTGTGGCAGATGCTCATGAATTTATGGATGCTGTCAAAAATGATGTTATCCGAGAAAAGGTATACATTTTCACTCCGAAAGGCGATGTTGAAGAACTACCTATAGGGGCAACACCAATTGATTTTGCCTATAAAATTCATACTCAAGTTGGGCATAAATGTCGAGGGGCGAAAGTCAATGGGCATTTGGTTCCATTAGATTATCAATTGAAAAATAGCGATAAAGTTGAAATTTTAACAACAAAACGAGGCGGACCCAGTCGCGACTGGCTCAATGAAAATTTGGGTTATGTTAAAACGAGTCGAGCTAGGAAAAAAATTCGGCTTTGGTTTAAAAAACAAAATTATATTGAAAGTGTTGCACAAGGACGTGTTATTTTAGAAAAGGAGTTGAAAAGATTACATATAACTGCTGTTAGGCTTGACGAAATTGCTACCACTTGCGGTTATAAGAAGATTGATGACTTTTTAGCTGCAATTGGCTATAACGACATATCTATTCAACATGTCATTCGCAAAATAGAAGAATTGACTGCAACTTCTTTGTCAGACGAAGAAATTATTGAGCAAATCCAAGCAAAATCAAAACATGCTATGGATAGTGATAGTGGCATAGATGTGATGGGAATCGGTGATTTGCTTACCAAAATGGCACAGTGCTGTCATCCTTTGCCTGGTGACCTCATTATCGGCTACGTGACAAAGGGTCGTGGCGTAACTATTCATCGTACTGACTGCGTCAACATTCTTAGTCTGCAAGATAAAGAACGATTGATTAAAGTAAATTGGGGGGCAGAAAAAAATACGAATTATGTCACAGAGGTTATCGTCAAAGTTTATGACCGCAAGGGATTAGCTCGCGATATTACTAATGTGGTGGCAAATGAAAATGTCAATATTCGTAATATCAAAATCAATGCTAGGGATAAATACAACCGAGCTACAATTCGATTAGAAATTGAAATTAGTAACTTGTCCGCGTTGAGAAAGTTAATGGATAAAATTGAACATCTTCCTAATATAACGGAAGTGGTGCGGAAATGGTAAAATGATATGTTCGATTTGCAAAATATGCATTTCTTTGGTATACACTGTTAAGTCGGCAATTCACGTTTTGGCATGACTAGCAGGATACAGCATTTCTGGAGCAAAAAAGCTTGCTTTATCATGTCAAAGCAAGCTTTGACCCTCCAGTTGTTGCCATTAAGTTGGTATTTTGGTTTATTGTTACAATATTAATTATGTCAAATCAATTGAATTTTCAAATTTGCCCATATCGCTTAGATGTTGTCCCGATAATTCTTAAACTCCTAAAAAAAACATTGGGTGAAGGGACAGCAACACGCAAAACAAATGATTTTTGGCATTGGAAACATACTGTTAATCCATTCGGTGAATCGTATGGTTTATATGCTTGGCATGATGAAAAACGAATCGCCATCGGTCTACGTATTTTGATGCGTTGGCAATTTGAATCACCTGCTGGTGAAATCATCCATGCTGTGCGAGCCGTCGATACGGCAACCCATCCCGATTTTCAGCGGCGTGGTATCTTTTCAGCATTAACGCGGCAGGCATTAGATAACTTAAAACAAGAGGGAGTGCATTTAGTATTTAACACTCCTAATCAATACAGTTTGCCCGGTTATTTAAAACTTGGCTGGCAAGTCGTTGCCAAGCTACCGATGTACATAAAAATTATTTCGCCCTTGTCAATGATGTTAAAAATCATGCGGTTAAAACCTGTTGCCCAACAACCGATACAATTTGACAAATACTTTTCATCTCAAATTTTGACATGGCAAGAATTTGCTAAAAAATATCAAACAGCCATGTCGATGGTTGTTTCAAATTCGGAACAACAAAGAAAGCATGTTGGACTACGAACGCCGCGTAACTTAGCCTATTTGCAATGGCGATATGGTGAACATCCACATCTTACTTATGGGGTATACCCTTTTAAAAAGGAAGGTGAGTTAGTTGGCTTTGCTGTCTTGCGTCCTAACATTCGATACGGTTTACGAGAAATTGTCTTGACCGACCTTTTTTTAGATTCCCACATGTCACAATTAGGAAACCCTTTCTTAAAAACCATGCGTAATCACTTAAAAAGTGATTATTTGATTGCACATTTCTCAAAAGGTACTTACGAACAAAAAATACTATCCAGCATGCGATTTCTGCCAATACCGC
>NBMH01000044.1 GCA_002084875.1 Anaerolineaceae bacterium 4572_78
ACCGCACGGACGATAAAAAGCATGTCAGCTTGAAATTGAAATGGTGCCTCGTAAATTAAATCCTTGTATTCATTAAAAAAATATTCCGCTTCGGCTAAAGCAACATCTTTAATTTTACCAATTCCTACTCCCCAAAAACGTTCAAACATAACTTCATGAGCTTCTTCTAATCGTTTGATGTCGGCGCCTGGTAGCAATGCTCCCGCTTCGTGATATGCTTTGACCATCAGATGGGCATCTCGCGTACCCACTCCAATGGCATACGTCCGCAGTGCATGGCGCATCCGATGCGGAATAGTAACGACCATGCCAAAATCAATAAAAATAATCTGGAAAGGAGTCGGGGCATCAGGAGACAAAGAATCGGGGCGAGGTAATGCCCTCACGAAAAGATTTCCAGGATGAGCATCAGCATGGACAAAATTGGTGATGAAAAATTGTTGCATGTAAATATTGTACAAATTTCGGGCAACTTCGGTACGGTTTATGCCAGCTGATTCAATGGCATCGACATCAGCAATGCGGATGTAGCTTACATTTTCAAGAGTTAAGACACGAGGACGAGTGTAATCCCAATACACTTGAGGAATGTATAATATAGGCTCATCTACAAAATCAACCTTAAGTCGTTCGGCGTTATGACCTTCCGCAACAAAATCAAGTTCCTTACGAGTAACGGTCACAAATTCATCGGTCAACATATCCAAGTCAACCCGCATGGCAATATTGGGATAATATTTTAACCAACCAACCGCGATAGTAATCGCCGCCAAGTCAGTATTCACGATGACATCAATATCCAAGCGTTGTACTTTCACAACGACTTTTTCACCCGTTTTTAAGCGGGCTTCATGGGCTTGAGCTAATGAGGCAGCCGCAAGTGGCTCGGGATTAAAATCGGCAAAGATTTCATGGGGAGAACACTCAAATTCTTCGTTTATAATTTGGTAAATATTTTCAATCGGTTCAGGAGGAACTTCATCTTGCAGTCCTGCCAATTCAATAATAATTTCAGGGGGCAACACATCAACCCGAATACTAAGAAATTGCCCAAGCTTGATGAGTACTCCTCCCATTTGGACAGCAATAGTTCGGAAGCGACGAGCAATTTGCCGCCAACGCCTTTCAAAAGTGTTATCTACATAAATACGGATGATAGGGATTTTTCGTAACAGCAAATCCCACCAAATGGCATGTAAAAAAATGGTGCCGAAAAAGAGGAGAACTTGCCAGTAACGAGTGCGGTTTAGTTTGAGGTTAATCATTTCGTTGTTTTTTGAGTCCATGTGACTTTTTAAGGATAGTAATACTCAAATATTAATAAGTCCATTATACCACAAGATGCCTTCATGCCAAAAGATAAGGACACTTATTACCATCGCGTCTCCAGCCACAATTGCTGACCGTCGGTGATAAATTCGATTGTTCCCAATTCATCTGTGCGAAGAATCGTCATACCAAAATCGGCGTAACGTTGGATTATCGTTTCAGTCGGATGTCCGAAAGTATTGTCCTCTCCGACTGAAATGACTACGAATTGAGGATTAACTGCCGATAAAAACGCATGGCTAGATGAAGTGCTACTGCCATGATGTGGGCTTTTTAAGACTGTCGCCTTTAAGTCAAATTGATGAGCAACCCATGCTTGCTCAATCTGCTTTTCAACATCGCCCGTGAGTAGAAAACTGATTTCATCCATCGTAACTCGCATTGCCACCGAATGGTCATTTTTAGATTCGGCTGATATGGTTAAGGAACTGGGATTAAAAATTTCGACATGCACATTATCATCTAGTTGGAATGTCATACCTTGCCATGCTTGTCTGACAGGATGTTTATACATGTAGAGACGATGTAGCCATTCGGCATACAAACCTGATTCGGATTCTACATCACTGGTAAGAACAATACCAATATCAAATCTGCTAATAACATCTACCAATCCTGCTACATGGTCGGCATCAGGATGTGTGTTGACCACAATATCAAGTGAACGGTCCCAAAATGGTATCTCATGTCCCAACCTACGTCCTAGTTCTGTTGTTGATGGTCCGCCATCTATTAACATTTGTCTGCCGTTTGGTGTGGTGATTAAAATGGCATCTCCTTGTCCAATGTCTAGAAAAGCAACATGGAGTTTGCCATCGGGCATGTTGTACGTTCCCGCCAAGATTAAAATCCCAATAACCAGCATGCTCGCTATAACATAAAATGACCAACTCCGTTTGTGGTTAGTCGGCAGCTGTAGCCGTTCATCATCGTGGTCAATCATCCACATCCAAAATCCCAACACTAGATAAGATAATCCAACCAACCAAAAGGGAATAGGAATCAATTCAATTTGAGCCCATGTAAAATCAGCTGTCCATTCCACAATAAGCACTGTCCATGCTAACGGCAACCATGCAAACCAGCCTATCATCTTGCCAAGCGGCTCAAAAATCATGGTTGCAAAAGTTGCTAATCCGCCCAAGCTCATGACAAAGGGTTGGACAGGCACAATAAGTAGGTTGGTTAGTACGCTGATAATGCTAAATTGTCCAAAGTGATAAATGAGCAATGGGGTCACGGCGATTTGAGCCGCTAACGTAACCAATAATCCCTCACGTAAAATATCAGCCATGCTATCCAGATGGTGCAGGGTCATTGTCCAACCAAGATATTTTGCGGTGTATGATTCTAAAATCGGTACGATGGCGACCAAGCCCCAGGTCGCTACGAAACTAAGTTGAAATCCAACATCCCATATTGACATTGGGTTATATAGCATCATAAAAAGTGCAGCTCCAAACAAAGCATTGGTTATATCATTACCTCTGCCTAGTCTGATTGAAGTAACATAAAGCAATCCCATCAAAGCCGCTCGGACAACGGCGGCATCTGCTCCGACCATGATGACATACATGATGACCCCAATGGCTGCGATTACGGTGGTATGACGGATACCGACGATAAACCGTCCTATGACAATTATAATTGCTATGACTATTGAAATATTGCTTCCCGAAATAACAATGACATGGCTGGCACCAGTGGCATTAAAATCGTCGTATAATTCTTGTGGGATGCCACTTCGTATACCGAGCAAAATTCCATTGAGCAATGATGCATGTGGTTCGGGCAGTATGCGATTAATACCATGATGAGCACTTGCTTTGAAACGATATATCTGAGTGTATATCGAAAAACCTGTTTGCTTTTGTAGCAGTTGGATGCGAGGTTGCCTCATCATGGTGTAGATGTCACGTTGAGCCAAGTAATCTTTGTATGAAAATCCTTCAAATTCAGGTGGCGTTTCTAATTCGGCAAAAACGCTGAGTGTATCACCGTATTGATATTGTTGATATCGTCCCGCTTTGACCAAGACCAGACCATGCACGGGAATGGTTTGTCCACTTTCAAGAGTAATGGTTTGTGCCGAAAGGCGTAAATTTGTGAGTCTCTCACGAGCATCAGGCTCATCAACGATTGTGCCTGTTAGCATAAATTTATTGTCGTCGTTATAAAAAGCGACATGGCTTTCATCAATTATGGGTTGGGTATAAATAAATCGCATTGCTCCCAATAAGGTGAATAGGAAACAAAATATTATAAGGCGTGGCTGAGGCTCTTTGCGGTAGAGGTATAATCCACCAAGTACGGGTATCATCCCCATGAATAACAAAGGTGGTTCAGGTGATAACCACCATGCTAGGGCGATACCTGTTATGCAAGCGGATGTAAAATAAACGAAAGGAGGCATAGATTATTCTATTTCATCTGTCAGAAATCACATTAGTTGAAGTGTTTAAGGTAGGTGGTTGAATCACATCTGTGATTATGATTGTATCTGTAATATCAAGTGGAATCATTATGGTAGGATATGCATTTGCATCAACTTCGGTAATAGTTACCTCTATCATGTCAGGAATGATGCTTGCCACCTCAAGACCAGGTGGAGTTATAATCTCGGGAGCAACATGGTGCGTGCCAACTGGTAAGTCAAATATGTTTAACAGGACGGTAACATCATCTTCCGCTAAATTTTGTAGAGATGGTAATGACCCCGACAAAATAACCTCGACTTGCTCAGGTGCAACTGACCAAGTTATGTCATCAGACATTCCCTGTACCGTTATATCTGATTTCACTGTCATTCCACCTGACAAAGCTGTAATATTCACTGTAACAAGAACACTTTGAGAATGTTCATCCTCTGTTTCAGATTGAACAAGGGAAGAACCAGGAGGTAAATTGAGATGAGTACGCTTCACCACATCTTCTGTTGCATTTGAAACATCAATTTCCACCGTTTCAATAAATCCTGTTACATTTTTCAATACGTTTGGACCACCAATTAGCATGATGGTTGCTGGTTCAACTGTTATACCACTAATCCAATAACCGTTCGGCAGTTGGTTAGTGCCAGTTATTATCGCCTTTACGGCAAATTCCTTATATCCAAAACGCTGTTCGATTGGAACGTGAACAAAACTTTCGGTCGGTTCAATCATTACACCCTTTACTTTTTCTCTATTTACGTTGAGAGGAATAAGTGAAATATTTTTTTCAATTGTCTCCTTTTGGTTTGCAATATATATTTCTGCTACGACATGCTCAACCAAGTCAACTATTTTTGTAGGACCCTTGACTGTTGCTGATATTGGGTCAGTGGTAGGGGAACGACTAACAAATCCAATAGGAATATCACCCTTCAATTCAACAGTCACGGATAATACTTTCGTTTGCAATGGAACTAACTCAACATTTACTTGTGATGGGACACTTCTTACCTCAACAAATTTTTCATGAAGAATATTGATATTAACAGGAACGTTGTGTAACCCCACTTGGTATTCAGAAAGGTCAATAAATCCTTCAAATTGATTGATGGACAAATTTTGCCAAGTGCTTTGTGGGGCACGTAATTCAACATGTACGGAACTGGGCAGTTTTTTTTCTTCTAGGATAATCAATTTCTCTACGGGTGGCGTAATTTGTACGGGAATTTTTGAAGAGTACATGCCTGTCGTAATCGGATTTTCTTGTATAACAGCCGCCATCCAGACAATAAAAGCAATGAAAATGGCTAAAATAATTGTTCTGATTTCTGATATTATTTGTTTAAACATTTTTAATTCTCATTGTAGAACGGATATCTTGTTTGTGAACACAGATTGTATGGACTAGACATCGTACTACATGTGGAACATTTCTCCTAATTTTCCTTTTGCTTGAGCGAAAAAGGTAGTCGGCTTTTTTAGTTCATGGTAATAAAATGTCCGCAACATTTTGATTAGCTTGCTTTGGTCCAATCTTCTAGTGATTTGCCCGTTGTGTGCCACAGATATAATCCCATTTTCTTCAGATACAATTACTACAATTGCATCTGTTGATTCCGTTAGACCAATCCCTGCTCGATGGCGTGTTCCTAAATTTTCTTTTACATCGGTATGACTAAGAGGAAGCAGACATCCTGCGGCAATGATACGGTTATGTTGGATAATCACCGCTCCATCATGCAAATCGGTTTTGTCATAAAAAATAGTGGTTAAAAGAAATTTAGTAACAAATGCATCTAATTTGACTCCTGTTTCAATATAATCTCGTAAACCTGTTTGCCGCTCCTCCATGTCCTTGTCGTGAGATTTCTTGGGCAGCTACCACGACCGTTTTCAATGTGTCATGCAGTTCATCGGTTGAGCGTGCTTGGCTAATGAAATATCCCGTTCTTCCCAAGCGTTCAAGAGTGCGTCGTAATTCAGGTTGAAAAATGACAGGAATGGCAAATAATAATGCCGTTACTGCATTTTTTAGAAACCAGCTAAGAGCAAGTAAATCTAGGAAATTACTCATTGCTAAGGCGGATACGATGAGTAACAAAATGCCTTGCAAGAGTTGAACGGCTTTTGTCCCCTGCATCAATTTTAATACCATGTAAAACAACAAAAACACTAAAGCGATATCAATTGTATTGATTAAATTCAATTGGGAAATGATGAATTGTAAATCTAAAAACATGCCTTGAATATTAGTAGAACCTAATAAATACCTCCCATTATTTGGTCTAAAAGCACTTTGTAGCTACTAACATCACCTGGTTTAATATCAATAATCCGTTGAATAGTAAGGGCGGCATCATCGGGCAAACCTGCATCTAGTTGTAATTCACCAAGAATGTCGTATTGGGCAATTGCTTCTTTCTTCATGCCCATTTCTTCATAGAATAGCCCTAGCTTTTCTTGTAGAGCAATTTCTTGAGGCATCATTTCGGCTTGTTGTTGCAATATCTCCAAAGCACCTTTCTTGTTATTTTGTTTAATATAAAGGGTAATAAGTTGATTAAGAGTGTTAATGCCATGTGTTGAATTACCTAACTTAAAGTATAATTCTGATAAATTTAACAAAGCCTTATCATCTTTGGGAAAATCTTGTACCAATTCTTCATACACAATTATCGCACTTTCCCACTCAATACGTTGGTTATAAATGTCTCCTAGACGGTGCAGTATTTCCCGTCGCCATTTTCGAGGTTCAGTTGATTTGTCGGTGTGCTTGAGGGCTGATTTGTATTTTTGGATACTTCGCTCAACTTGGGCTGATTGATAATACCCTTCTGCCAAAATCTTAAATTGGTTTAAGGCAGAGTCAACGCCTCCTTGCCTAAGATGCAAATCAATCAGATTTTTACGCACTGTGAAGTCCATCGGTGAAATTTCCAATACCTTTTGATAAATTGAAATAGACTGTGTCAAATTGCCTCGAATGTTGTATACTTTGGCAACTACCATGTATTTTCCAATACAATCTTCAATGTTATCTTGTGCCATGTATATTTCCGCCAATCGCATGTGTAGAGGTAAATATGCAGGGATTTCCTGAATGGCAATAAAACATTTTTCAGTAGCAGTAACAAACATATTACGTTTAAGAAGTGTTCCAGTTTCATACATGGATGATAAGACAATTTCAGATTTTGGTACTTCAAAAAACTCAACTAGGGCTGTGACTGACCCACCCAAGCGGTCACGAGCCTCTGCTATTTTTCGCTCACAATCTTGGCTCGACAGGAAATTTATAAGAGATTGGACAAAGCTCATTGTTTCTTTACTATCAGATTCTTTGATGTACCGACTGACTAAGGAATCATACAATTGCATCAGCTCATCCGCATTCTCATTGGTGGTGTTTTTCAAATCAATAACACGAAGTACATTGACAAAGTGTTGTAATGCCAATTCAGGTTCACCCTTTGCTTGGAAAATTTCCCCTAAAGCAAAGTGTGCTCCAACAGCATAGCGTTCATCTTGCAAACAAAGAGTAAGAAAAGGCTCAGATTCATCATAATGTTTTTGACTGATGTGTAAATTTGCTACGACAAATGAGATAGCAGGACGCTTATAACCCGAATCAATAATTTGGTTTAAAACAGCAATCGATTCATCGTTTTGTCCCTGCGTTTGCATGTCAAGAGCCTGACTAACGAGAGTACCAATCTGAAACTTATTCATTGAAGTTTCGCCATAGTTACCTTCGTCATCTTCGAACAAAATGTTTGCCAATTCTCCCAAAGCAACTTGGACAGTCTCTTCACGAGGGTTGCCGTAGTCATCCTCCAAAGCACTAGCCGTGAGTTCATCCCACAAATCATTAAGCCCTTCTTCTTCCGCAGGATTAATCTCTTCTTCAATCACGCTCAAATGGGCAATATTCATTTGAGAGGCGGCAATAGAAACACCATTATCCCATGCTTTGAAGGCAGCCTTGACACGGCGGTCACCTGGGGCAAGTTGGGAGGCACCTCTGATTTGTTGCCCTGATTTATCATCGTCCCCACGCTCTTGATAAATGATTGCCAATCTAACGAGTTCAGAAACCGCTTCCTCCGTTTTGCCTTGACGCACATAAATTTGAGCCAGGCTGTTATGAGCTAAAACTTGTTCAGAGTCTAAGACGATAACTTTTTCAAAAATTTTAACAGCTTCATCCGTATTGCCTGACTTGGTATACAAACTACCAGCACGAAGATAAGCTTTTATAGCTTCGCTTGGGCGGTCTGTTTTTTCAAGAGCTTCTCCCATTTGGGATATAACCTCAATATTAGATGGGTCATTTCGTAACACACGCTGAAAAATGCGGATGGAGGTCTCATATTGGTTTAAGCGCATATACATGTGTGCCAATCCATTCATAGCCTCAACATCATTGGGGAACTCTCCTAAAGCTGTGCGGTAGATTTTAGCCGCACCCGACCAATTTTCTGTTTTGGTACATCTTTGAGCCTTTTTCATAGCTTCTTGATAAATTTGTTTATTACCTGACAAGATAACCTTCCTATCTATTTTTGCTCATGTAGTGCATATATCTTGCCCATACATGGGCGGATTTGAATTTTATAGACGCAATTTTCAACTGCGTTTTTCATGATTTGAAATCACGGCTATACATGCTAGAATTCAAATTAAACCGCTTCAAGAAATGCAAAATTAACACCCTCAGCATAACGCTTGTCTTTACGACACAGTTTCAAATAATGGCGTGCTTCATCATGGCGATTTTGTTTTAAGTACGAGTTTGCCAGAACAAGCATCACCGCCGGACGTTTATATCCTGAGTCAACGATGTATTGCAAAAGTGTTGTCGCTTCGTCATGACGCTTTTTGGCCTCCATGTCAAATGCCTGAGTAATCAATGCCCCTATCTCAAACATATTCAACGATGTGTGACCATAACGACCATCATTATCATCCAACATAACATCAACTAATTCTTCCCGAGCAGTTTGTAATGCTGTTTCCAAAGGATTAGCAACATGTTCAGAATTATCATCATCGCCCCACAATGACCCCTTAAAAAGTTCTGTGCTATGAATTTCAGATTCAAGGCTATTCAAGTGGTTAACATCTTTTTGTGACTCTTCAATAGATATGCCATAGCCTGCCGCGTTGAAGGCGGCTTTAACACGTGGGTTATCGGGGGCAAGATGTTTTGCTCCTTGCAATTGTTGTTTGACCCGATTTTTATCACCTTTCTTCTCAAAAATAATCGCCAATTCGATTAATGCCGAAATGGCTTCTTCAGTATCGCCCTGACGTACATAAGCATGGATAATATTATTATAAACCTGAATATGATTAGAGTCAACTTCAAGGACTTTTCGCCATATTTTTAAGGCATTGTCCAAGTTCCCATTTTTAGCACACAAATTACCTGCTCGCATAAATGTTTTCGTAGCTTCAGGGAGACGCTCCAAAAACACTAAAATCTCCCCTATTTTCATCAGTGCCATGTAGTTTGTGGAGTCATGTCGTAAGACTCGTTGAAATACCCGAATGGCATTGTGAAATTGATTCAACTCCCGATAAACATTGCCAAGTCCTATCATTGCCCTGGCATCATTTGGAAATTGTTTTAAGGCGGCTTGGAATGCTTTAGCGGCATTTAACCAATTTTTTCCTTTGGCAAATGTTTTCGCCATTAACATTGCTTCTTTATACGAACTTTTACTACCGGCCAACGCCTACCTCCATTGGATGTCCAAAGCTTGCTTTGACATAAACAAACAAGCTTTTTCGCTCCATTATGATTAAAGAATGAAATTAATTAATTTAACAATATAATTTATTATACCATAAAACTACCCCATATCCAAAATTGAAATACCACAAAGTTGAAATATAGCATATTCTTTCAGTAAATTAACACAATTGTGTTTTATGAGGTAATTATTCGTTCTCCAATTTGCAATGTTCCCGTTTATCCTCTATAATTACTGTGTTTTACTTTCGGTTTATCATTATTAAGGAGGCATTATGCATGGAATTGCTACAGACTCCATCATTATCGAAAAAACTCACATACAAACTCGACCTTTCACACCCTTCTTCAAGAAACTTGAGAAACTTGAGAAAATCAAGGATGTCTCTCCATTTCCCGGGCCCGATGAAGGGTGGGAGCTTGAAGCAGAAGATTACCCTTTATTTTATGGAGTGGATTACATGGCAGCTGAAAACCCGCATCAAGAGATAGTAAGTGATTTACATGGAATGAAGTCATGTCAAAGACCTAGAGACCAATGTAGATTTGTATCTAAAGGATTTAAAGATACCTGGTTACTTAGTAATAAATCAAGTAACTAAGAAAGGTGAGCTTCTAGTAGAACTAGAGTTACGTCTATGGAAGCGGATTGGCAATAGAGTAGTTGAGCAAAAGGCAAATGATAAGGGAGGTTTTGCCATACCAGAGTTGAATACAGAAATCTATCCAGAAGGGCGGAATCTGAAGTTGGTACGGATGGATACAGGTGAGGTATTGCAAAGCATTGATGTGTTAGAAATGCTATTGGAACAGGAGGCTCAGCGTGCCGAACAAGCTGATGAGCGTGCCAAACAGGAGGCTCAGCGTGCCGAACAGGAGGCTCAGCGTGCCGAACAGGAGGCTCAGCGTGCCGAACAAGCTGAATCCATCATTTATTCAACTGTTCAAAACATGTTAGCTAAAGGCATGAACACATCACTCATTGCAGAAATCACAGGCTTGTCCATTGAGGCAATTATGAACTTAACAAAAAAATAGGTAGTCCTAAAATTCGTGTTATTTTCTGTTTATCTATACGATATTTGCTTATTAGTCATCATGATAGATGGCTGTTCAATGCTATTTTTTGACAAGATAAATTGGAGTGTCAAAGCTTTCTTTGACATGAAAAAGCAAGCTTTTTCGCTCCATTGTGCGACAATGTGCCTCCCCCGGTTACAACTTTTATGGAACAATTCCTTCTAAACCTAACAAAATCTGAACTTATAACTTATATATCTAATACAAACACTACGTTACCGATTTTGAGAGCATGACCAATCTTTCAAAATCGATGCGGTCTAAATTAGCTCATGAATCTAAAATAGCCATTGTAAATCCAATAGCCGAAATAAAATCAAGTGATGAACATACTATCAAAACCCTGTTTGCTTTACCTGATGGTAAACAAATTGAGGCTGTTCTCATGAAGTACGATAAACGGCGAACTATATGCATCAGTACCCAAGTGGGTTGTGCTATGGCATGTCCGTTTTGTGCTACAGGACATACAGGATTTGAACGTAATTTATCTGTAGGAGAAATTGTTGACCAAGTATTGTACTATTCTCGTTTGTTGGCAAAACACAACGAAGTAGTAACTAATGTTGTTTTCATGGGCATGGGTGAACCGTTTGCCAATTATGTGAATACATGGCAAGCGATACGCCACTTAAATGATTCGCAGGGATTTGATTTGGGAGCAAGAAAAATGACAATTTCTACAGTTGGTTTAGTTCCTGCTATTCGACGAATGAGCCATGAACCTGAACAAGTAGGCTTGGCAGTTTCTATTCATGCTCCAATCGATGCCATACGTGATACAATTGTTCCTGTCAACAAACGCTATCCATTAAATATACTGATGAATGCCTGTCGAGACTACATCGAAATGACCAATCGCCGAGTTACATTTGAATATGTCTTGATGGATGGTGTTAATGATAATGATGAGCATGCTGACCAATTGGCTCAATTACTTAAAGGATTGCTTTGTCATGTGAATTTAATTCCACTCAATCCAGCATCGGCTAGTCTATTCAGACGGGCATCTGCTGAACGAGTTTATGCTTTTCGCGATAGATTACAACAAGCAAATATTCCAACGACAATCCGACTGCCGCGAGGGGTTGATATTCAAGCAGGTTGTGGGCAACTTCGGGCTCAAAACTAGATAATGAAGCAACCAATGCTTGCTTTGTCTATTTGGCAAATTCTCAAATCCATGCTACAATATCATCATCTTGAATTTGGAGGTTCATAAATGGAAAAGGAAGAAAAAGGGACTTTTGGTGACTTTGATATGGCAAAAGCCATGAAATTTCTTGGTATACCTTATTATCATAAGTGGAGATTTGATATTACTCCTATATCGCCAAGTTCATTCTTAACAACAGGATTAAGAAAAGCGGATAAGCATATCACTGTTGGAATAAATGAAGGGGAACAAAAGTTATATGCTGAATTGGTTTTTCTAGAGACAACAGAAAACCATAATCTACGCATGTGGCAAGAACGCTATATTGGTACAGAAAAGCCATTTCGTGGCAGAGTTGATTTTGCCTTTACCCAAAATCAAGTCATGCTTGAAACACCTTATCTTGTTGTGTCCGAAGCAAAAAAAGAGGATTTTGAGCAAGGCTGGGGACAATGTCTCATGGCAATGAAAACATGTTTAATGCTCAATGAAAAAGAAGGTTATGTGTTTGACATGTTCGGTATTGTCAGTACAGGACGATTTTGGGAATTTGGCAAGTTGACCGTTGATAATCAACTTTACAAGTCAGAAGGTTACACCCTGGCTCAGCCTGATGTCATTTTAGGTATTTTAGATTATATGTTTACCTTAATTGAACAAAACATGACCACATAGGACGGACTAGAAATCCGTCTACGTGAAAAAAATTCTGTGGTTAAGACAAGAATCATCGCGGCACAGTAAACTTGACCGTTGTCCCATGCCCATACTCCGACTCGACCCAAATTTTACCTCCATGCTTTTCCACCATTTCTTGGCACATGATTAAACCAAGTCCCGTACCACCTTCATTATCTGTTCCTATTGTAGTATGATGCACATCAATCCGAAACAGTTTATCAAGGTTTTCGGGCTTAATACCGATGCCTGAATCTTTGATATGCACTTCAATGTAGGAATCATCCCCCTCAATTCCCTCGACTTCGGGGGGAATTGTTCCCCTCTCCTTAAAAGGGGAGGGGCTAGGGGTGGGGGTGGCTCCTATTTCCACATGTCCCTCACTCGGCGTAAACTTCAAGGCATTGCTGACCAAATTACGAATGATGGTAGTAATCATATTTTTATCGGCATGCACCATAACATCGTTTGGTATATTGGCAGAAAGGGTAATATTTTTCGATTTGGCACTTTCACCTAAAAGTATGACATTATCCATTGCTACTTCATTAACGAAAAAAGACTCAGGCTTAAATGGCATGCGTCCTTGTTGTATCCTAGCCCAATCAAGCAAACTAACCAGCAGGTCATACACATTTTTAGCAGATTGATGGATGACACGCCCGTATTCTTTAAGTTCGCTTGGTTTGGCACTGTCAGCGACAAATTCAAGCAACTCGCTCAACCCAAGCAAAGGCAAAAATGGATTTTTCAAATCATGGGCAACAATTGAAAAGAACTTATCTTTGCTGGCATTGAGTTCCGTGAGTTCTTGATTCATTTTCTCCAATTCAATTTTAGAGGCTCGCAACTCTAATGCTTGAATTTCAACCTCGGAGTTGTATTCCTCAAGTTGTGCCTGTTGAGTCTGTAAGACTTCTGCCTGATGTTCTAACATCTCATTATTTTCACGTAGCTGAGCCGTTCGTCGTTGGACTCGTTCTTCTAATGAATTAATCAACTCTCGCAATTGCGTGGTCATGCTATTGAAGGAAAAAGCTAATTGACCAAATTCATCTTTCGATTGAACGTGTACCTGATGTTCCAAATCGCCTTCGGTAATCAACCGTACTCCTGTCATCAATGAATTTAATGGATGATTGATTATATATTGAATTGTCAGGTAAAGAATGACACTACCAAAAATTATGGCAATGACAGCTACCAAGCCGACTTGAGAACGAATGTTTTGGGCTAATTGGCGTAATTCAGAAACGGGACTTAAAACCATGACATTCAAGTGTGAATCAGAAAAGGCAATTTCTTTGGGGGCATAATAAAATTCCTGTTGATTAAATGTGATAATATCATTGTCATTAAGTGAGATTGGATTGTTCAATTCACCAAGACTGGATATCAGAATATCATCATTTTGAGCCAAAGCTACATCTAAACCTAATTGATTTTTCAAGATGTTCATGGCGGCCATGTCTAATGTCTGCTCAATCACTGCCAAGCCAACTGGGACATGTTCTTCTTGCCATGTTTCAGGATGAAGCATGGGTGCTTTGACAGGATACCATGTTTGAATGATGGGAACACCTGATTTCATTATGATTTGCGAATGAGGTTGGTCGTCGGCTTGCCATGTTTGCCCAAAGGTCTCAAATTCGACATGGGCATCGGTTAATTGAAATTTGTTTTCAGCATAAAATTGTTCGGGTGGAGCAGAGTATGCTGAACTAATATCAAAGTAATCAACTGGTGGCGGTTGAAATATAGTTATCGGTACACTATAAATAAATTCAACACTTTCCATGCCTTTGTAGGTAAATCGCCCCACATGAATCGCCGATTCGTCCAAACGAAAGACCATTATGGGAGATGCCGATGGAACTAAATCAAAGGGCGACAGGGCATAAAAACTGATGGATGATAAGTCGTTCAGATTTTTTATGGATTGAAGGAGTTGAATCAAATTGAGTTGTGCCTGAAAGACATAAATCTGGTCTGCAGATTCAATCGGTTTGTCACCGTCCATGAAATCTTCTGGAAAATATGAACCAGGGTCGGCATAGTATGGACCTAAACGGGTTATGAGTTGAATATCGTTGATAAGCCGCTCATTTTCCTCAAAGCTCAAAGCCGCTTGTTGGGCGTTTTGCTCCATATCCATGACTTGACGGGCTAAAATCTGCGACATGCGTTTTAATTCGGCTTGTTTTACATCTGTCAAGTTATTAAAACTAGTAGTGCCAATTATGACTGCCAAGCCGATGGCAAATAAAATAAAAATAGCACCGACAATAAGTAATATTTTTTTTCCTATTCCAAGTTTTATCATGTTTTACTTCTCTACCTACAATATACTATGTTCCTCGTAGGTGATGGGTTGAATAATATCTACAAAAACCACTTTCACAGTCCAACCAAGTGATGGAGCGTCAAGGCTTACCTTGACATGAAAAAGCAAGCTTTTTCGCTCCAGTATTCATTGCGAGGAGAAAAGATTCCCCCTCTCCCTATGGGGAGGGGTTAGTGGGGTGGGGGCAACTATAACAATTCATCCTGCATGGCTTCGGAGATTATCTCTCGTTCAGCCTGCTTCATCGTGGTCAATACACCTGGTCTCTTGACCACTTCACCATGCAATAATTGCTCAATCGTCAAGATTTGCATTTTGGGATAATAGCGGTCAAATGCCTGCCAATGATATTGTCCAATCGCCATAGCCTCCAGTTTCATGTCATGTGTTGCGGGTTGCAGTGTCACGAAAATGCCCATGACAGCATGCGGTTCACGGTCTACTGTGCCATTCAAGTCCCGAATATCACGACTTGAAACTTTGCCACTTTTCACCTGCACAATAATTTGCTTATCTTTGCCCTTACCTTCGCTAAAGGTCATGATACCATCAATACCAGTATCTTTACCCTTTTTGCCACGCTTACTTTTTCCTTTTGCCCCGTAGGGTCGAGCAGGTAATAAGCCCAACGCCCACCATTGAAATTGATAACGGTCTTGTTGTGCCAAATACTCCGCCCCTTGCATAGTCGTCGGTTCGCCGATAAGGTCATAATCCTTGCCCGCCTTGATTTCATAAGCTCCATGCAAACGATTTTTTATCAAGGAAATTGCCAAATATGTGATGTCAATACCAATCCATGTCCGCCCCAATGATTGAGCGGCATGGATGGTCGTGCCACATCCACAAAATGGATCCATGACCACATCGCCCTCGTTGCTACTTGCTTTGATAATTCTTTCAAGTAGGGTCAGTGGTTTTTGCGTGGGATAGCCAAGCCGTTCTTTGGCTTGGGAATTAACAGGACTCATTATCCACCAATCTTCAGGTATTTTTCCTTTTGGGTTTGGTTGATAAATTTTATCTGATCCCTTATGACTTCCCCATGATTTAGGCGAAGTACGTTTCGACATATCTGAGTTATATTCAACTCTAATACTGTCAGCATTAAACACTATCTTGTTTGATTTATTATATCTAAGAATAATGTCATGTTTTTTAGCAAAGTCATTTGCTGGTCGTCCTCCTCCTGTATAACACCAAACAATCTCATTCCGAAAATGTTTCGCCTCAAAAATCATGTCCAAAACAATTTTCAGATAATGACTCGCTGTCGGGTCGCAATGCAGATAAAGCGAACCTGTCGGCTTTAAAATTCGGTGCAGTTCGAGCAAACGGCTACTCATCATGACCAAGTAGGCAGTCATTTGATTACGTCCAATGATATTAACCAACGTTTGCAATAGTTGACCCAATTCATCGCCATGTCGTACTAGCACTTGAAATTCGTTTTCAGTATATTCTAAATTCCAATGCCATGTATCTTCAAAGGCGACAACTTGAGCAGTGCTATCGAGTCCACTTTCATCCTTATACAAGACATTATAATTGCGATTGGAATTAAACGGCGGGTCGAGATAAATCAAATCCACCGACTCATCGGCGATGTACTCCTGCATGACGGTTAAGTTATCGCCATAAAAGAGTGTGTTTTCACGAATTGCTTTTTGTCCCATGTAGATTTCCTTTAGGTTAAACTTGGAGCGTCAAGGCTTGCCCTGACATGAAAAAGCAAGGTGTTTATCACTCCAGGCTATTTCCACTGCTTAATCAATTCGTCGTAGTCAATTGTCTGTGGCATAGGACGAGAACGTTCAGGCTTGGGTGAGCCAGGTTGATTGAGCCAATGACTTTCATCTTTGGGTTCATGCAATTGCGGTGAATATTTTGCCATTCGCATGCTTGCCATAGCCGAGTCCATCTGTTCACCAACGGTGTCCATAGCTTCTTTGGGTGTGATTTCGCTTTGAATGGCACGGGCAATATTCGGCCACCAGATTGATGATAAAATGGGATAATGCGGCACATTCGGTCCCGTATCCGTCCATTTCTGCTCCTCGATTGAGCGATAAAATTCAATTAGTCCACCCCAATTATCTTTGTGTTCGGTCAAATAATCGGCATGAATTGTGGATTTACGAACGGGTGTACCACCGACTAAAAATTTATCAAGCGACACTGTTTTCGATACACAAAATTGAGCCCATAACCAAGCCATTGCACGCCGTTGTCCCTTTACATTTTTGGGAATTGTCCAACTGCCTGCATCTTGATAACCAACTTTCATGCCTTCATCCCAATAACGACCATGCGGCGTGGGGGCAACTCGCCACAATGGTTTGCCGTCTTCACCAACGACAGGACTGCCCATCTCATGGAATGCGTCATCAGAAAGCCATGTGATATATTGAAAAACTCGTTGAGCTATATCGCCACGACTTGCTTTTGGACCTGCATCTACCCAACGCCAATTTTGAGCTTCTGGCGGAGCATATAAAGTCAGCCAATCAATGTATTTGCTTAAGGCATAGACCGCAGCTGGACTGTTAATGGCACCGCCTCGCGATACCGATGCTCCCACAGGTACTTTGTTTTCTACCCGAATCCCCCACTCATCTACGGGCAAACCATTCGGCAAACCGACATCCCCAACACCTGCAATCGAAAGCCAAGCATCGGTAAATCGCCATCCTAATGACGGTGATTTTTTTCCATAATCCAAATGTCCATAAACGGTTTTGCCACCAATCTGCATGCCTGTGAAAAATTGAGCAATATCTTCATAAGCCGCCCAATTGAGCGGTACACCTAAATCATAACCATATTCTGCTTTGAACTTTGCTCGAATTTCAGGATTCGTGAACCAATCATAACGAAACCAATACAAATTTGCAAATTGTTGGTCAGGCAGTTGTAGCTGATTGCCATCATAATTTTGCCCAAATTCCAGATTAAGAAAATCATCCAAATCCAGGTCAGGGTTGGTAAATAATTTGCCTTCATTTTGCATGTATTCGGATAAATTGACAACGGCTTGACTGCGTAAATGTGTTCCTACCAAGTCGGCATCATTGACATAAATATCGTAAATGATGCGTCCTGTCCGTTGCTGTTCCATCATGCGTTCCACAACTGACCCTTCGCCAATAATCTCATGCTCGACCTGAATCCCAGTGATTTCTTCGAATGCTTGAGCTAAGACCTCACTTTCCCAATAATGCGTTTTAATATCTTCGGCGACTGATTTGATGGCATACCCTTGAAACGGTTTCGATATTTCGGCAAACCATGCCAATTCTGCTAGGCGTTCCGATTCAGTCATGGTAGAATTTTCAAAGAATGTAGACCATTTTTTAATATCGGACTGTTGTGTTTCATCAGCTATTTCAAAGGCATGGCTTTGAAATGGGATGAAAATCATGCTGAACAGTACTACGATAAGTAATTTTGTCGAAGAAAAAAATACATGCTTCATAGTAATTATTGTAATTATTCACTCCCCATCTTGTTAGTAGACCCCAGCCCCAAGGGCTGTTCAATGCTAGTTGTAGGGGCGTATGGCCATACGCCCTTACTATTAGGGATGTTCAAATAGGGATGTTCAAAGCTTGCTTTGACAGTCAAGACAAGAAAGGTTTTTAAAAACCTTTCTTGTCTAACCATTATCCCGTAAAACCTTGTCTGACACAGGGTTTTCACAAATTATTTTGCTTGATTACTTAACTACTAAAAAAGACGGATTTCCGTTTGCCCAGACGTTTGTTAATCATCTGTTGGACAATACCACGTACTTTATCAGACAAACGAGTCACCAACAGCAAATTGTTCGAGGCATCATCTCCATAACCATCCATGGGAATCGGCTCACCAAAATCAATGTACCATTTTGTTGGTAATGGTATAAAACCAAATAAACCAAATAGAGGGAAACGTAAACTGATAGGAAAATAAGGTGTACCGACTAATTTAGCTAGGGTATTCGATTTGTGAATAGCGATATACGTTTCTTCTGCACCGACAACCGACACGGGAATGATAGATGCCTTAGCGTTTAATGCCATCTTAACAAATCCACCTCGACCAAAACGAGCCAATTGATAGCGATGTCTGAACAGTTTACTGACTCCTTTGTATCCTTCGGGATACACAGCGACAAGTTCATCTTGTTCCAATAAACGGGTGGCATTCTCTACTGTTGCAGTAGCTCCACCTAGCCGAACCATAAAAGCTGATAAAAATGGTAAAGTTGGGAACCATGTGGCAAATAAAGTACGAACAATTCGTTCCTCAGGATGCTCGACTTCCACGGCGGCGGCAACCATGACCCCATCCCATGGCAATTGTCCCGAATGATTCCCAACAATCAAGCCTCGTCCTTCATCAGGAATATTCTCAATACCTGTTACTTCTACTCGAAAATAATTACCATACAAAAACTCGAAAAATGGTCTGACAACTTGACGAAGTTCCCAATCCATACCCCATTCATCGGTTGCATTTTCACCACGCCATTGTTCTTTGACAAAACCAGTTTGATACTCTGCGGTGTAACTTAGCATGTACCAAATTCCTTTCCATGTATCAATATCAAGCAAGTCTTCGTTGATGGTTCCGCGTAATTTTTTGAGAATCCCCAACTGTATATCAGGTGTATAATGTTTTAATTCCTTTTTAACACGTTCCATCAAACGTTCGGGAGTAAATTGCGGTGGTTCAAAGCCAGGAGTGGCTTCTCGAACTCGCTCAATCAAACCATCTAATTCTGCCATCAGTTTTTTGTGAACATCTTGGTCAGATGTTTCTGTTTGGATTTTTTGTGTTACATTTTCTTCTTCTTGCACATCTGCATCAGATTCAAACAATCCTTCAGCAGCTTTGTGTGTATTGCCCATAATATTTTTCCTTTCTTAATATTCTCCTACGAGGAACTTCATACTTTGTAGGAGACATGTTATATTTTTTCAAGATAACTATGTTTCTTGAATAGGATAACTAATTTGTACATACCTCATGCTCAAGGTATTTGATTCTTGCTCCTAAACAAACCATGTTTTTTGGGAACTTCTACACTCTACCTTAATCCCAATTCCCATGACAAAATTCATTATACCACAAAAAAACTAATACACGAAATGTTCCCCCAAACACTTAAATATTAGAATTCTTAGCAGTAGACCCCACCCGACCCTCCCCTACTAAGGAGAGGGGATAGGGTAGGGGTGGGGGCTGTTCAATGCTATTTTTTGACAAGCTAACTTGGAGCGTCAAAGCTTGCTTTGACATGAAAAAGCAAGTTTTGAACAGCCCTACTTGTAGCATAGATAATTTTGCCAAGTTCAGAAATTTGTGTTATTATGGATGTCATGCACTCTTCACAAAATACACTACCCAACCAACAAGGCGAAGTGCTAGTCGCCATCATGAATAACCCCCTCGATTTTGCCATCGCCCGTGATGAGCATTGGTATCGTATTCCTGTAACGAGTGCCAAAAAATGGCTTAAAAAGCGATTTCCACCGCAATGGTTAGCCTTTTACCAAACAAAAGTATTTGGAGCCGAAAAGTATGCAGTTAATTATTATGCTTCTGTCATTGATGTTCATGAAGTACATCGTTGGGAATTGTTTCCTGACCAACCCCATAATGAGAAAAGTAATAAACGTTATTACCAATTAATCCTTGAACCGCTAAAACAATTACCAAAACTAATCTTCAGTCGGCGTTTATGGCGAATCACGTTTATCTCTACCACATGGCAAAAGTTTATCAATGCCGTTGAAATCAATGACTTGTACGATACCAGTCCTTTAGAAGACAAGCTTTGGGCAAAATTAAAATATCACCAAATTCAAGCCGAACGACAAGAATTTGTGACAATCAAAAAGAAAAATTACGCATTAGATTTTGCTATCTACTGTGCTACAGGTAAAATAGATGTCGAAGCGAATGGGGATACATACCACCTCAAAAAAGAAAATGTGTTTTATGATAAAGAGCGTGATAACACATTAGCCACAGCAGGTTGGCATGTCCTTCGCTTCCCTACGCATCAAATTCGAGAGGAAATAGACTCCTATTGCCTACCTACAATTGTTGAAACTGTCAATCGTTTAGGGGGTATTGATGAGGGTAGAATTTTACCGCGTAAGATTTCATTAGATGACTCGGATGATATTGGACATCAGTTAGGATTATTTGATACATTGTGAGGAAATATCATGAACGGTACTATCATTACCGATATTCATTCTGACACAGATTTAATACAACTTATTAAAAAAATTGAACACCTAAAAAAAGAAGTAGATACGTTTCGTCCTCTGTCACCCGATGTAGAACGGCGGATATTTCAGAAGTTTCGCCTTGATTGGAATTTTCATTCTAATGCTATTGAAGGAAATCGTTTAACTTATGGCGAGACACGGGCATTTTTATTACAAGGTATCACTGCCAAAGGAAAACCGTTTAAGGATTATGTGGACATCAAAGGACATAACGAGGCAATTGATTATTTGGCGGATGTCATTCGGCAGGAATATACTATAACCGAAGACGCTATTCGAGAAATCCACAAAATTTTGTTGGTTGAATCATATCCTATATCAGCTATGACTTTAGATGGTAATCCTGTCGTTAAGCAAGTTGCCATTGGACAATATAAGACCATGCCAAATCATGTCTTGACCAGCACTGGTGAAACGCATTATTATGCCATGCCCGAAGAAGTCTCAGCCAAAATGGGGGACTTGATGCAGTGGTACCGCCATGAGTTGGCTAAAGGGGAATTGCATACTCTAATTTTAGCTACTGCCTTTCACCATGAGTTTGTTAATATTCATCCTTTTGACGATGGTAACGGTCGCATGGCACGTTTGTTGATGAACCTCATTTTGATGCAAGGTGGCTATGTGCCTGTTATTATTCACCAAGAAGACCGCCAGGCTTACTATGCCGCTTTAGAATCAGCTGATGTTGGAGAGTTGGAAACATTTACCTTTTTCATCGGTGAACGATTGATTGATAGCATGACTCTGTATGTGCGAGGAGCAAAAGGGGAGCGTATAGATGATTTGGGCGATATAGATAAACGGATTGCCTTGCTTAAGAAAAAATTTCAGTTAGAGCATGTCGTCGGAGCTGAAAGAACAGTAGAAACACAAAAGGTGTTTTTTGAAAATTTCCTCAAACCATTTAGTGAAATTTTGCTGACTCAATTGAAAAAATTTGAGGTGTTTTTTAACAGTTCAGAATATGGGGTACAGTATTTAAAATACGATAATGAACTGGGACGTTTTTATGTTATATCATCGCAGGATATTACACCATTGTGGGATTATTTAGTTGATGCATATATAATTAACTATAAATATTCAGAATTAATTACAAACAAA
>NBMH01000218.1 GCA_002084875.1 Anaerolineaceae bacterium 4572_78
CTGGAGTGGATTTGTCTGTGGCGAATTTGTCTGGAGCGAATTTGTCTGGAGTGGATTTGTATGGAGCGGATTTGTCTGGAGCAAATTTGTCTGGAGCAAATTTGTCTAGGGCGGATTTGTCTGAGGCAATTTTGTCTGGAGCGAATTTGTCTGAAGCGAATTTGTCTAGGGCGTATTTGTCTGAAGCGAATTTATCTGGGGCGAAGAATTACTTACAAAATCATAGTTTTTTTATACAACTCATACGTAATAATTCAAACGGGTTTACAAAGAAACAAAAAGAAGTAGCTAGTATGATATTTGCATTTAAGTTATGCTGGAAAAGCATAAGAAAAGAATACAAAACGTATGCTACACAGATATTTAAGAAACTAGCTGAATTGGGATGGGATGAATATGAAAAATATTGGATTACCGACAAGGATTAACCTAACCAACAGGAGTAAGCCATGAGTAGAGAACAGGACAAGGCAGGTGATAAGCATGAGTAAGAAGGTATATTGTAGGGATTGTAAGTATTCACGGAAAATATATGGAGAAGAGGCTTATGCACCGTATTATTGTGTCAAATTTAAACAATGGAAAGATACTCCGTATAGTCCTATGAGAATAAACAGAATGTGTGACACAGATAACATACATAATACTTGCCCACACTATGAACAAAAAAGGAAATTCTGGAGGTAGATAATGGATAAACATTTGGAAAAAACCGTTGAGGTGTTGGAGAAGATGAAACAGTACGAGTATAGTTGCATGGAAGTTTTTGCTACTGGCACAAAACAGAATATAGATGCCTTAACCCATGCAATAGAAGTGCTAAAGGCAGATCAGAAGTTACATGAGCATCTGGCTGAGAAAAACACCGAGATAGAATCACTCAACAAACAATACGCTGAGTTAGCCGAGGAAATCAGCAAGGCAGATGTTGGCTGATAGGGAGGAGATGGAGAGGTTGAAATACCTACTAGGACTAGATACCCGACAGATAGCAGAAGCACACGCAAAAGGGTTAATGCATCCATGTGAAGCAAGGGTAATGAGGTTAGGTCAATTAGATGTCGAGAATCAATCGCTCAAAGCCGAACTGCAAGCATTGAAAGAAGAAAATGAAAAACTTGTAGTAGAGGTCAAGAAAGGTATGCTGATGGCTATTCGGTACGATGCTACAACCGATAAATACAATGAACTTATAATGGCTGTGGGAAACAAGTGTAAAGATGAAACTAGACATGAAACAGCATTGAGGTACATAAAACAGGCAGAGCTGGGAGATGGTGTCGATATGTATAATAACCGTAGCAAGTCATATCTAAAAGGAGAATGATGATATATAACATAGCATTAGGAATTATACTAGCAGCTGTAATCTTGGTTGTAAGTATTTTGATAGGTATGTGGATACTAGAGTTTGTAATGAATTATACTTTTAGGAGGAAGAAAAAAGGAAGTAGATGAAAAGGGAGGGGATATGCCAGATATCCATATGTGTCATGGCGAGAATTGCGAGAGAAAAGAAACTTGTTATCGGTACACAGCTACACCGAATCCGGATAGCCAATCTTATTTCACTTCAGTACCGAAACCATGTGGCTACTATATAGAGTGTAAGGGTAAAGGACAAACTAGACGATTAGATATACAATGTGAAGGGGGGATATGAAACCATTATATGATCATCAGAAAGACGCGTTAAAATTCCTAAAGGATAACGAGTTCAGCGGAGCGTTGATCCACGAGCCGGGACTCGGTAAAACACGTACCGTTATCGAGGCCGTAAAGTTATTACAGATAAAGGAACCAGAACTTAAGGTTATCGTGGTAGCACCACTGTCTATCCTTGAAGCTGCATGGGGTGAAGATATACGTAAATGGAGTGATATGGAATATATCAACGTGCATAAGAAATGGAGTGCTACCGGTACGGCTATAGCTGATTTTATACACAAGGTCAGTTCTATACAGCTAAAGAGTTATCTGACCGGTTCCGTACTGGCTGGAAATACGATATCACTCCACATAGTAGAGAACATATGATGGAAGAGATTAATCCGTATTGTTCAGTAGCACGTAAATCCGAGTGTCTTGACTTACCGCCTATGATAGACGAGTCACGTATAGTCGAGATGTCACTTGCACAGAAACGTGTATACAAGGATCTACAACAGCACCTGATCGCTGAGATCGATGGTAATGTCCTCGTAGCACAAAATATCTTGACTAAGATAATGAAACTCCGGGAAATAACTTCCGGATTCTGTATAGGTGAAGATGATCGGGTAGCGCAGTTTGGATCACCTAAGTTCAAGGAACTCGAGTCTATCGTACATGATACTAACGAACAGATGATCATATGGATAAACTATCGGTGGGAAGTTGAGAAAGTCGTAGGTACACTCCTGCCACATGGTAAAGTCGGTACGTTATACGGTGATACACGTGACCGTGACGAAGAAATCCGCAGGTTTATTGCCGGTGAAACGCGGTTCTTAGTTGCACATCCACAGAGTGCAGCGCATGGACTTACGTTTGTGAACTGTAATTTACAGGTATACTTCTCGTTATCGTACTCGTATGAACAGTACGAGCAATCAAGGGCACGTACACATCGTGCCGGCCAGACTAGAAGTTGTACCTATATACATATATTGTGCCGGGATACCATCGATGAGAAGATCCTGGATATATTAAGGAAGAAAGGTAAAGTGCAAGATAATATACTGGAGTTAGTAAAATGATGAAATTCATAGAATTATTTGCAGGAATAGGAGGGTTTAGATATGGGTTGGAGAATAATAAAGGCTTCAGATCAGAGGTTATTTGGGAAACTGAAGTACAACAAGATATGCCCGACGCTAACGAGCTACGGGACAGGCGATCAGAAGCCTTTACTTGTGTATGGGCAAATGAAATCGATAAATACGCAAGCCAAATCTACAGAAAAAATTATGGAGAAGGAGAATTACATGAAGGAGACATCACAAAAGTCGAAACGAGCCAAATCCCTGAGCACGACCTCTTGGTTGGGGGTGTGCCGTGTCAAGCATGGTCTATCGCAGGAAAAAGAAAAGGATTTGAAGATTCCCGTGGAACAATGTGGTTTGAATGTTTTAGAATCATTGAAGCTAAAAAACCCAAATTTATCATACTTGAAAATGTTAAGGGAATCTTGTCCCATAATGGCGGAAACTCCTTTGAGCGAATTTGTGAATGTATTTGTGAACTTGGATACGCAATAGATTTTGAAGTTTTGAACAGTAAAAATTTCGGTGTTCCACAAAATAGAGAAAGAGTTTTTATTATAGGAATACGGTTGGATTTGCTTGACAAGTGTCAACTGTTTTGATATAATATATGAAAAGGAGATATTATGAAAAATAAATTATATCAAGATATGTACAAGCAATATAAGAAAGGTTTTTCGTTGGTGGAAGTCGGTAAAATGTTTGGAGTTACAAGACAAAGCGTTTACTCTGGGTTCAAACGAAGGGGATACAAATTGAGAAAAAAGAAACTTCTGCCGTTTCAAACTTTTAATGGTATTAAATTTACATTAAGAAATACAGGGTATTATGGCAGAACGGATGGTAATAGACATCTTATGCACAAATATATATGGGAATTTTATAATGGTAAAATCCCAAAAGGATACGATTTGCACCATATAAACCATGACAAAACAGACAATCGTATTGAGAATTTAGAACTTTATACTAAATCTGAACACGCAAAAAAATTTAATACCAGGAGTAATCAATATGCCAAAAAGACTATACAAAAAACCCATCAAAACGATAGATAAACTAAAGGAGAGATTATTATGCAATCCAAAAGTAAAAATGATGGCGTTCAACTTTCCACGAGGTACTGGACATATACCGTCGCTAAGCGACATCTTAGAGGACAAAGTGGAGGACAAGTATTTCCTATCAGAGAAACAAATGAATCTGATATTCAGCAGGGCAAAGAACTTCAGATGCAAAGCTGTAACTGCCTCAGGACAAACTATTCCTCTGGATTCTCAAACGAAACCTATGTTCAAGAGTCTGGCCCCTTCACACAAACACACGATTGGAGAATCCGAAGACTCACCCCAACAGAATGTGAACGACTCCAAGGGTTTCCTGATGGATGGACAGAAGAAGGTTTGACAAAAGTCCAGTTTTATGGTAATATACCCTTTAACAACAGGAGATATATATGCGACAAGAATGCGGAATTAAAGGATGCAATAGAGAACTTGTGTCAAGGAAAGAGGGAGTCTGCCTTATGCACTATAAAAGGCTTAAGCGGAGAGGAACAACAGATAAGAGTATCCCGCCAAAAAAAAAATGCCAACATTGTGGGCGAGATGCAGTTGCAAGAAATCTCTGCGTTAGACATTACCAATCTTGGAAACGATATGGTGACGCTTTGCAATCTGAAAGGAACATACAGCACCGCAGAGCAAATAAAAAAGAACCTTACCCAAGAAAGAACGGAAAAGAAGTCCATATTACCGTTATGGAAAATATACTTGGAAGAAAGTTACAACAAGGAGAGATTGTCCACCATATTGACTTGGATAAAAGAAACTACAAAAAATCAAATCTTCACTTATCCTCAAACAGGAGAACCCATAACCAATGTCATTATTCATTGGAACTGGTCGCAGCCGAACTTTATAAAAGAGGAATCGTTCAATTTAAAGACGGCAAATATAGTATCTGTAAGCGATACACAGAGATACAAGTGTCTAGGTAACGCGGTAACAACTAACGTGATTACCGCGATCGGAGAGAGGTTGCTTGAAATATGGGATTAATTATGATAAAATCTAGTAATACTAACTAGGGGGTACAGATGCATGAAAAAATCATTCAAGCTAAAATCATTAAATGGCTCAAAACTATTCCGGACAATTATGTTCGCAAGATCTCGGACCGTTACCGATCAGGGATACCTGATATTATCGGTTGTTACAAGGGACGGTTTTATTCTATTGAGGTCAAGCAGCCAATAGGTAAATTATCCAAGATACAAATCTATGAGATGGGTGAGATCTTTAAGGCAGAAGGATTGTACCTCTGTGCCAAGGATCTCGATGATGTGAAAGGTTTCTGGAATGTACAAATTGAAGGTAAAAAAACTAAAGTCAAAGTAAGGGGGTGAAGTTATGACACAAACCGAAAGAGATCTCGTAATGAGTTACCAGACGGCAGTAGATAAAGTAACAGAACTAGAAGAGACTTTAAAAACTGCTAAGAAGGCTAAAGATGCTTGCGAGAAAAATCTGTTAGATCATTTGGAAACTACTGGTGCGGAAAAGACGGCTACATATGAAGGCCTCGGATACGTGACCAGAGTAAAACCAAGACTCTATGCTCGGTGTAATGAAGAAAATTATGACAGGTAAAGAAAAAGAATTGAATGTTGTACCGGTAGATCAGGAAACTGCGTTAGCTATGAGATCAGATTGTCGTGAAGATGTGGTGGATCTCGATAAAGAAGATCTTATCATACCACGCGCTAAATTGCTCCAAGCACTTAGTCCTGAAGTCAGTGATGGTGATGGTAAGGTAGGGACGATAATCAATTCACTTACCGGTGAGATCGTCCCGGAGGTATTCACGCCTTTATTCATGTTTAAATCATGGATCCGGTTTAACCCGAGATCACAGGCTGACCCGGCATACGATCCGAATTTCGGCCCTGGTGATATTATCTGGAGAAGTAACGAGCCACAGGATGCTAAAGTCCAAGCAGAATCTAAGTTCGGTGCTAATGGTGAGAAACCTTTAGCTACAACTTTTATGAACTTTTTCTGTGTGTTTGAAGGCCAAGTAGAACCTACGATAATCTCGTTTGCTAATACCTCTTACAAAACTGGTAAACGGCTCCTATCACTGTACCACTTTAGCCAACAGAATATGTTTGCTAAAAAGTATACCTTAACTTCTAAGAAAGAAGTTAAAGATATAGGTACGTATTACGTGCTGGCTGTTAACCCGGCCGGTGATGTAACTGATGATGAGTACGCCAGGTATAAGACGCTCTGGCAGAATTTCTCGTCTAAGTCACGTGATATCGAGGTACACCAGGAAGAAGGTGTAAAAGAGAAAGAAGATGATTTAGGATTCTAAAATCTGTACCCCAACAGCAGCCTGAGCACGCTGTAAAAAGGCTCACTAAAACTAACAAAGGGGACAGATCATGGATTTAAAAAAATACGCGCTCGAATACGCGGC
>NBMH01000219.1 GCA_002084875.1 Anaerolineaceae bacterium 4572_78
ATGGCGACCTCATTAGTGATTATATTGAGGTGGTTGGTTTTAATTACGATGGCAAACAATGGTATTTAAATCCGCTGAAAGCCGATACTAATAATGATGGTCAACTTGATACTGTGGAATGTGAGGCTTTAATTAATGTTGAAAATAATACAATCATCTCCTCAAGTGGTAGCTATTGCCAAGATATAGATAACGATAAAACACCCGATATTTATGACTTTGATAACGATGGCGATGGCGTACCTGATAAGGTAGATGAATCTCCCTATAAATTCATGGGAGATATTAATAGCGGCTTAAGTGATCAAAAATTTGATTTTAAGTTGAGCAGTTTTAATGCCAATAAACCAATCTTTGTAGATATTATGGTACAACATGAATGTCCTTGATTGGCCTAGTAATGATAGAGAAGGGCAGATTACACGTGTTCATAATGATACTTACGGCAATAGTGGCAAGGAAGCAAATGGCGATATGATGTTGATTCCCATGCTGGAAGTTGAAATTCCTTATAAAGCAGGGCATTACGGCAATTTGCCTGTTAAACCCGGCTATAGTGGTGGGATTAGCCTGGATACACCACTTGAAAACTGGCTGGATAAAGATGAAACAGATAAATTTGGCATATCGGTGCGTAAGAAAGATGATGCTGGTAATTTATCAGCCTATATTCCACTTAACATAGTTCGTGATAGCGTTGGAGATAGCCCTGTTGCCTTTTCTGCTCGCATGTTTTATCGTCCTAACAGCACTGATTTTGGTAATAGCCAAAGCATGCGGTTGGCGTGGATGGTGCAGGCAAAAACTGATTACTGCAATACTGAAGATATGCCTGAATCATGGAAAAAACGGGACAATGCCTACGATGAGTGGTGCAAAGATACTTCTCACTGGATAACTGTTGATTCTATCATTCACACTTACTACGATGATTTTTATGTCACCGGCTTGAGTGTGCAGGAAGAGCATGGGACAAAGATAGGTGTCGCTTACGAAAATCGGGTTGCTTCTGACCGAGATCCACGTTATGAAAAACATTTATGGCAATTAATGAATGGATTACAACAAACATTTTTGGAAGGCTACACTTACGAAGCAAATACTCGGTTTGATATTGATGAGGTTCAACACCGTTTTGATAAGGATAGCAATGTTGGTTACAGTGGCGACCGCTGGGGTATTCCTCAAGATGCTCTTTATATCAAAAAGTATTCTTTCCCCGACCAAAGCGGTTTTGCTGAAATAGCTCAAACCCATACTAAAGAAATTTTAGCCGAAAGCAATTTTAATAATGTTAATTATGGCAAAGGGGTTAATCTCCTTTTCCTAGCTGAAAGTAGCCATCGCTTAGTTGATATTAGCTACCCTGATAGCAGTGTCATTCAAATTAGCGGCAACCAATTAACGGTTAATTTGGATAAGAGTAAGATAGATGAAAATACCATTGCTAGTTTGCGTTGGGCACCTTATAAAAATAAGGGAGCAGATATTTGGGAAGAATATCCGATTGAAGATTATTTTCAAGACATCAATTACACCCTTAAGGAGGTGATTAGAGAGTTTCCTGATGATGAAGGAATTTTAACCGGTTTAAGCTACAGCCAAGAAAATGAAGTCTACGAAGGACAAACATTTTTAGCCAAGAGTTTTTACATAGCCGCTTACAAAGGTGCCAGCAGAGTGCTTGATGTTAATAATCTGTCTACAGATGATCAAGTTACCAAAGTAGCTACATGGATAAGCGGATCTGGTGGTGTTCTCAAATCTATTGTGAGTTCAGTAAAAGCCACAGTTATTGAGGGAATGAAACTTCATTATCGTACCAAGGATGCTTCCAATGTTGCTGCGAGCTTTGGTGGTGTTAATATGTTTCTTTCTACCGCCGAAGGAGTACTTTTCCTACTTAGCAATTTGGGTAAACTTAATATGATGAGTGAGGAACAAGTTGAGGGTGTATCCAGCATGTTGAGTATACTGAGCAATTTAGGCGACGTGGTGGAGATGCTTCAAAAAACCACCGGTAAACATGGCACGGCAGCAATTGTTGGCAGTACTTTTGCTATTGCCAGTATGACTGTTGCTGCCTGCTTTGCCATTATGGCTATAGCAGGTGTAGCAGATAAAGTAGTAACTAACGGGCTTAACATTGCCTTGAAGACAATCGATGTAATTATGGCTATAAAAGGCGTTGTCGATGCAGTTAAGGCTGCTCAGAAGGCACTTAAAGCGGCCAAAACGGCATCAAATGCGACTAAAGCAATCTCTAAAGCATCAATTATCTGCGGCGTTATCGGTCTGGTTATTACCATTGGCGTAGCGATAGGGCTATTTGTTGCTATGGTTGTTATGGGGGCTCTTGAAATTGGCTCGACCGAATTTGTTAGGTCATTGGTCAAAATGATTGTCACAATTGTTGTGGCTGTGGTTATGTTTGTCATTGCCATGATCCCGGTCGTCGGGCAAATTATAATGGCCGTCGTGGGTTTAATTCAGGCCACAATAGCACTTATATGTGCCGTTGCTGATGCAGCTACAAGTAACGCCCCAGAAACCACTGGTAAAGCCGTAAAGAAAGTTTGTAGCCGTATTTCAGATCTTATCGTCGATATTATTGCCTATTCACTTTACGATTATACATTTCTGCCTGATTTAGCCCATAAAGATAGGATATCTATTTCATCTCCCACTATTTCGCTTGTAGATGCTAGTAAAGGTTTTGTAGCAGGAAATACACTTCAAATTCAATTTGATATTACAAATAAACTTTACATGGACAATCCTAACGGAATATTAGGTTGGCTTTATTATGGGCAGTTCTTTACAGACATACATTCTTCCAATTTTCAATATGGTCTATTTGATTTTCCTATGATTTCTCCCGGTCTTAGTAATTCACAATACAATAGTTTTCTTGATTTCACACAAAGGACTAAAGATGGAGAGACTTCCTGGATTCGTGACAAAGTATACTCGGATGATGGATATGACTGGCTTGATGATGAAGGACTTATCCCAGTGCCATCACATTATATGGGTTATGCCGAACGAGCTGTTTCATATTCACTTGATCTTAATAGTTCAGGTATCAATACTGATCAATCAGTGCCCCTTTATTTAATGGAAGGATATAATGTTCCTACTCAAGTATGTATTCCGGTTCCTATCCCTATTTGTTGGATACAAAGATATGACTCGTTCAATATGTATATGGGACAGCATTTAACTTATGATATTTTCCCTCAAACACTGGATGAGTTTTATACTTTGAAGCACAAAAACGCCTACAAGATGCCGACGGTGATGGCTTACGTAGTTCACATTATGGTGGCAATGATCCTGATGATAGCAAGCCTGACAGTGATGGTGATGGGCTGTCCGATTTCTGGGAAATTAAAAACGGCTCTGACCCTCTGGTTAAAGATAGCGACGGCGACGGTCTAACTGATTATTGGGAAGAATTTTACGGTACAGATAACCGTCGGGCCGATAGCGATTATGATGGTTTATCTGATAACGAAGAGGTGACAGGCTGGTTGTTTACTTATGACAAGGATAATGGCTTGCAAACTTTGGTGACCTCAGACCCCACAAAAATTGATAGCGATAATGATGCCTTTTATGATCAGGTTGAAAAAATTATTGGTTCTAATCCCAATATGTTTTCTAATATTACCTTAATTTCTACCGAATCAACCTTAGTGAATCGCAGGAATGTAGGTCAACCCAATCGAGGCATACCGGGCGATATTTTTGATTATAATATTATCGTTAGGAATGAATTAGAAAATACTTATCTTAATGTGACCTCCCAGGTGGATTTTTTAGGTAATCCACCTCAATCTTTCGATTATAGTATGGCTCCATTTCCCAATGGAGAACATACTGTACAAGGCGAGGTAACTGTTCCAACAACTATAAGGAAGTCAGGTATGTATACATTATACATGGAAAGCAGTTTCCCAGAAGGATATGGTAATACTAATCACAATATGAGCCATGAAGTCTTTATAGATGCGGATAAACCGGTGGTTATTTTTGAGCCGCCAAGTAAGTATATACCGGACCGCGATAATATTATGGCTGTTTCAGCCTTTGACCTTACTTCTGAAGTGGCGTTGGTAGAATATCAAATTGATGATGGTCCCTGGCAGCCGCTTACCCGGGATGGTGAAGTATGGTTATTTACCTATACCCCGGCCGACTTAAATGAGCATACTATTCAAATTAAAGCCACAGATACGTTAGGCAACATTTCTAGTCTTCTTAGAAACTATACATTTGAAAAAAGCAAATTGATGTTAGAATTAAACAACTCCACTTACGACAACAGGGATATTGCTGTGGATATGGAGGGGAATGTGTATTTGTTGGACACCGCCGAGTCCCGTATGTATAAGTTTGATAGTAATGGCAACTTTGAATGGAAAAGCCGCAGTTGGCAGGCTGATCAAATTTTTGTGAATGAGGGTTATGTGTATGCACTAGGAGGCACTTACATAGGTAAATATAACAGCGACGATGGTGAGAGTATGGGAGACCTACCGTACTTACCCCACTCTTACTTAATTGATGATCTTGTAGTAGATGATGATGAAAATATATATATAACAATGGATAATGAAATATTAAAACTGGATATCTATGGCAACCTTCTTACTACATGGAATGATAACCTTTTCTACCATAAAAACATTGCATTAGATTTTTATGAGAATGTGAATACACTGGGGATTAAAGATGACGGTACTTGGTGGGTTAGAAAATATGCCGGTGATGGTACAATTATTGCTGAAACTGAACTGCCAAGTCCTGCTGACAGTTATTATAAATCTCTTGCTATAGATTTCAAGGGATATATATACGTTGCCTATCATCATGAGACTTACCACCACGGTAGTTACTACACTCCTAAGTACGATTGTCTCCGGAAGTTTACTACTGGTAGTACTCTCATAACTGAATGGTGCGATTTTGATGAGCAAGGATATCTAAGCGGATTAGCGAGTGTCGCTGTAGATATTGAGGGCAATATATATACAAGTTTTGGGAGTGGAAAAAATTATATCGATAAATTTACACCTACCGGTATGGGTAGACCATTCATTGTAGATAATACACCGCCTTTGGTCGTGCTTGATTCAAGTTTGACCGAAACTGTCATAGGAACACAAAATGTTAATTTATTCGGTACTATAACAGATGTAAATCCTATTGATAACATGTACGTCACCCTGCTTGATAGAACCAATACCCCGGTAGGTCCTTCATTATCAGCAGTTGAGCCGGGGACTACAGAGCAAAATTGGAGTATATATTATCCAATTAACAAATCAACTTATGATGACTATAACCTTCAAATCAAGGCCGCCGATCAGTTTGGTAACACCATTACCCAAACCTTTCCGGGCTTGACTTTTGACCAATTTGCACCTCAAGTTGATGTATATAGTGCAACTCTGGCTGTTAACGATAAATCACCTATTATTTTGGGAACGGCGACCGATGTTGCTTACCCCGGCAATAAACTGCTGCATCTCCATTTTGAGGAAACTGTTCCAGTTCCTGCACCGAGCAAAAGGATCTTTTATGACGGTAGCAAAAGTCGTTTTAAGGGCACCTGTTCGGCTGACTCATGTCCCACAACAGACCAAACTGGTCAGTATGGTTTGGCTTTGAATTTTGATGGTATTGATGATTACCTTCGCCTGGATGATGCCATTACAATTGATGATAGTCTTCACCATCTAATTGGCAGTATGACCAATGAACTGACAATTATGACATGGCTCAAACCAAACAATACTTTGGGTATTCAACGCCTCCTTTCCACTTCCACGGCAAACAGTAACAATGGCTTTGCCTTTGGACTTTCGGATGGTGGCTTACAGTTCAGTGCTTATAGTGTTGATAACTATAACACCACAAATACTATGCTCAGTAGTGGAGTATGGTATCATGTAGCAGTTGTTATGGCTACTGATAATACTATTACCTCAACTGTCACTTTATATGTGAATGGTCAGGAAGTAGAACGTATTGAACATGATACTCCCATCCAAGTAAACAACGATGATGAAATTATCATCGGCTCTAGGGATGGCACCTCTGAATTTTTTAACGGTGTGCTGGACGAACTTGTTATCTACGACCGGGCCTTAACTGCTAAACAGATAGACGACATAGCTAACCCAATAGGAGATGGTATCAATAATATTCAAATTTCATTTCATGATAGTACTGATGAATCTGAAGAACTTACATTAACGTACAATCAACAGTGGGGCGGTGAAGGAGACGGCGAGGGAGAGTTTCAATCTCCTACAGACATTGCGGTGGATAGCAGTGACAATGTGTATGTCTTAGATCGCGTAAACCATCGCATTCAAAAATTTGATGGCAACGGTGCCTTACTGGCTATATGGGGCAGGCAAGGTGTCGATGATGGCCAGTTTTATTTTCCCAATAATATTGCGGTAGATAAAATGGATAATATCTATGTCACCCAAGATGAAAGATATTTCTATGACACAAAAGAATATTTTCCATCGCACATCCAAAAATTTGATAGTAATGGTAACTTTCTGGACAAGTGGGAGGGCAAGGTTAGATACAATACACCCTACGGTATCACGGTAGATAGTAAGAACAATATTTATGTTACATTTGGCAATGATGTCAAGAAGTTCGATAGCAATTTTAACTTGCTGGATGAATGGAAGGGCATCGGTGGCACAGATTCTGATATTGTGGTAGATGGCGATAACTATGTTTATGTCACAGTTAGATTTGGTGATTGTGTTGAAAAGTTTGATAGCGACGGTACGTGGATAGCAACAATAATATATATGTCGCAGATTACTATAACGATCGCGTTCAGAAGTTTGTTTATGTAAATACACTCAATGAATTAACCTCCTGGCAAGATGTTGAACTAAGCACTCTCAACAGCCATTTTACCACCTGGCAATATCAGTTTCCGTATTCTGCTAATGTGGAGGATGGTTTATTTTGGGGTTATCTGAAGACCAAAGATGTATTGGTCAATACCCGAGTCATATCCAATGTATGGGAAGGTGTAATTGATGTCCAGTATCCTGAGGTCACAGTAGAAATAGAAGATAAAGGAGATAAATATCACCTGACCACCATTGCCACAGATTTCAACTTGAGCGAAGATAACTATACACCCCCTTGCGATAACAATGTTATCACCGAACGAAGCAACCTTAATGAAGTCTGGTATAATGAAATAATTAATAAATCCGGGGCCGACCCCAACACCTTTGCAAAATTAAACCGATTACGCACCACCTGTGATGTAAATAAGGATTTTGATAAAAAGGTCACCGCTTGTGATCTTTATGGTCATTGCACTACCCTGAGATGTACTCCGGACGGTTGTATTGCACCTACACCTACACCATCACCTACACCAGTATTTGTTACCAAGTGGGGTAGCGAGGGAGACGGCGATGGGGAGTTTAACAATCCCAGAGGTATTGCGGTGGATGGCAGCAGCGATTCAGAACCGTTCACAGACACAACCATTACTGGCTATCTGCAAGCTGATAACAGTCTGCGAGATGTTGGTATTATCCAGGTTAATACCAACATATACAGTAATAGCTGGGCAAGTGGAGCTATTACCGAAACATGGTTTACTTTGCCCTTAACCTTAACCGAAGAAGGGCAATATATCCTAAAGATGACTGCTTATGACTGGTTAAGTGATACTGTAACTGTTTTTGATACTATTACCTTAGATACGATGACCCCTACCTTGAGCCTATCGACCACCGTCATTACAGCAACTGATTACAATAGCAATGGCTATATCAGTTTAAGTGGTGCTATTGTTGATACAGCAATTGACAGAGTCATGGTTAATGTAGGAGCGTCAACGCTTGCTTTGACAGGCAAGCATGCCGTTGTTGACGCTTGCTTTGACAGGCAAGCATGCCGTTGTTGA
>NBMH01000045.1 GCA_002084875.1 Anaerolineaceae bacterium 4572_78
ATTCAGATGATTTTATAGTCATGGATTGGTTCGGAGGTGGGAAATCAAATCAGCCTCATGTCGCCAAAGCATTAGGAGAAGGGTTAGCAAAACAACATCATTATCTTGGTCAAACTTATGGTTTGGAAATTGACAACTTTTGCGGCTTGACTCCTCAAAAAAATACACCCAACGTCGATTGGGTCGCATTTTTTGGGACAATGAGACTTGGTTTTCAAATGGAATTGGCAGAGAAGCAAGGACGCATGCCAACTCATCGCCGCCGCAAATTAGAAAAATTAATAGCCAAACTCCCAGATTTATTACCTGCAAATCCCTCCATTTCATTACTGCATGGCGATTTATGGGGCGGCAATTGGCTGACGACTGATGATGGACAACCAGCCTTGATTGACCCAGCCGCTTACTACGGACATCGAGAATCCGACCTAGCTTTTACAGAAGTATTCGGCGGTTTTCCAAGTGGATTTTATGATGCGTACCAAGCAAGTTGGGCTTTAGAATCAGGCTATCATCATGAACGGAAACATATTTATAATTTATATCATCTGCTCAATCATCTCAATCTATTTGGCGAAAGTTATGGACATGGCGTGGACTCGATTTTAAAAAGATTTGGGTAAGAGTAAAGCTGTTCAATGCTATTTTTTGATAAGATAAATTGGAGGGTCAAAGCTTGCTTTGACATGAAAAAGCGAGCTTTTGCACTCCATTATGCAACCACTACTTCTTCAGGACTGCCAAGAAAACTAATAATTTTCTGCCCAACCGTATTCACCAATAAGTGGTACAAATGCAACGTGAGATAATGTTTCTTGATGAAAATCATCTTCTACAGCAGTATATTTTAACAAGTATTGCCTGCCATGTTCACCAATAGGAACAATTAATGAGGCATTAGGTTTCAGTTGAGCCAATAGTGGGTTGGGGACTTCGGGGGCAGCCGCGGCTACCACAATCCCATCAAACGGGGCATGTTCATACCAGCCATAACTCCCATCTCCCATTTTAATGGAAACGTTGAGATAGTTCAATTGATGCAAATTTTCCTTAGCATTTTCAGCTAAAATCTCAATACGTTCCACTGTATACACATGCTTAACAACGCGGCTTAATATAGCCGCTTGATAGCCAAAACCTGTCCCTATTTCCAATATAATTGCATTTTTAGGCTCTTGCAATTCAAGCGATTGTATCATAAAAGCGACGATATACGGTTGAGAAATTGTTTGGTTATGCCCGATAGGTAATGGTCTGTCATGGTAGGAAAAACGATGATAGCGTTCAGGCATGAAATGATGGCGTGGAACATCTCGCATTGCCTGCAAAACATAAGGGTCATTAATTCCTCGTGGCTCTAATTGGTTTGTGACCATGTCCAAACGGGCTTGAGTAAATCTATTCGGTGGTGTCATTATCTTCCTCAAGAATTGTTTTCTCTGTGTGATACTTTTCAAAAACTCCCAATGATTCCGAATATTTTACAGATGGAATTGTGTTATCAACATCATCAGAGGGATGGAATTGTCCAGGGTCATAAGCATAAAGTTTTTTCAGCACACTTGCTTGCGGGTCATTCATCAACTTTTGACTGGTGGCTGCTCCCCAAAAAGCAACAAGTTTGGTGAATCTATCTAACTCCTTAAATTTTATCGAGCCAAGTAAATAAATACTTAAACAAGTATAATATTCGGCATAATCATCAAAATTATGTAAGTGGTGCCTAGCCCAAATCCGAATTACTTTTAGTAAGTTAAAGGCTTTTTCAAACGATTTGGAAAATGCATCAAAATGTTTTTCATGGCTAAATTTCGGAAAATTTGCCAACTCATCACCCGCATACTTTTTAAACATGGACGATAAAAATGCCTCAATCTGAAATGGCTTTTCAAGAACAATCTCTTGATGTAAACCCACGTAAACAATATAGATATTTTCTGGAGTGAGATTCATGTTTTTCAAAGCACTTGATAAAACTTTAGTTACAATACTTGTTTCTAAACGGAGCATGTCATGCAACACATGGTCTTGACGAGCATCGGCAAAGTCAATCAAATTAATACTTCGGGTTGATTTTTCAACCAATATATTCCTCAAGTTAAGGTCGCCATGAATGTGAGCTAATCGGACATCTAAATAACGCCGTAAGATAATTGGCAGTTCAATCAACGGATTAGGAAGTTCAATACTGTTATAATTTGATACAAGTGTTAATGTTTTCAGATTGAAATCAAGAGGTGTATCGCATGCTTCCTGCAAACATTTTTTTAGAAAGCTAATACGAGTTTCTGTTATCTGACAAGAGATATGCTTTTGAATAACGCCGTCAGTCTCAAACTGTTCCATGTATTTTGCTTTGACCTGACACAATCGCACCCGCCGCGAAGCTGGTAATTTATCATCCCTAGCGGGACAACTCAATGTTACATTATACGTACCGTCTTCATTTTCTTCTCGTTCATCTACCACAAATCCCTTAAGATAAACATTATCATTAATTTCCAGTTTTTTATAAAGAATATCATCAGGTGCAATCATCTTAGATGTGATATTGGGAAAAGGTTTTTGAAGTAGTACCGTGAAATTGACAGGCAACACACGGTCATAACTTGCCCCTATGGGAAAAGCTGGCACAGTTATAACATAACTCCACATGGCATCCATTTGTTTTAATATCTGTTTCTTTAAAACGAATTGGGCATCTTTGGGAGAATGTTCAAAGATATAATCATGGAAGGATATGTATTCAAAAGCACTTCCTCCTACAACATCATATTTTAAGCCGCCATATTGGTCATCCTTTGTAAAAACAGGTGAATGGTCTAGTGGCAAGATGGGCAATATTTTACGCAAGCGGCGATGAGCCTCCTCTTCTTTTTCAATAATATCCTTATGGGCAATTTTCACCACATAAGGTGACTCATATTCAGGTGGGCATAATTTTCTAACAGGCTGCACTAATAACACATGGTCTGAAGCGAAGCCTCCACCAAATTTATCTTTAATGACTACCCGTTGATAATCCTTAAAAATACCGCATAAAATCTCTTGGACATATTCATCCTTTATGGGCAAACCTTCAATAAAAACTTTATCATCCTTATCCGTTTGAGAACTGTTTGAGGACATTGAATTTTCAACCTTAATTTCTATATCTTTAAACAAGAAAGGTTTTCGAAAACCTTTCTTGTTTGTTTAATATAGCACAAGCACTAGCATTTTTGCAAATTTAATTTTTCTTTCTGTCATTTATCGCCCCTTAAATTTTGCCTGACGTTTTGTCATAAATGCAGTCAAGGCTTCTCCCAAGTCTTCTGTAGTTATCAACTGACTTTGAGCCCAGCGTTCTATTGCCATTTGAGTATACTTATCTAATCCATCCCCTTGGTCAATAATCCGCTTGGTTAAGGCGACTGCTAACGGAGCATTTTTCATGATTTGCTCTGCTAAATCAATTGCTTCAGTGATAATATCATCATCGTTTGCCACACGATTGATTAATCCCCATGACAAGGCTTCTTCTGTATCGATAGAGCGAGCTGTCATCAGCATGTCCTTTGCTCGACTTGAGCCAACTATGCGGGCTAAGCGGGTCGTTCCTCCCACATCCGCCACCAAGCCAAGTGCCGTTTCAGGCATGCGAAATTGGCACATTCGATTGGCAACACGGAAATCAAAGGTTAAGGCTAATTCCAATCCCAAACCAATGACATAGCCATGCAAGGCACCGATTATCGGCAATTCCGTTGATTCGATGGTGTGCATGGCATATTGCAATCTATCTGCCATACGACGTAACCATCGAGCTGGGTTTTGATTACCAGCTTTGTTTTTTGCATCCATCAAGGACATCACATCAATCCCTGACGAAAACATTTTCCCCTCGCCATGTATGATGATTGCCCGTACATCGGGGTATTTATCACTGGCATAAGCCGCTTCAGAAATACCCTCCAACATTTCTATGGTAAGAGCATTTCGTTTTTCAGGACGATTTAGGGTAATGAAATAAATATTATCTTCTATATGAGTTTGTATTAGTTTATTTGTGTTCATTTGAATTCACCTTTTTCCAAAATATTAACTATTTGTGGCAAAATAACACCACTTGTTTGTTGAATAAAATAGCCTCCAGCATGCAAAGCAAATTCGGAAAACGGGTTTGAGTTAATATTAACATCAATAATCAAGCTGTCGCATTGGGCTGCCAGATGTGCGACTTGATTAGGTAATGAAGTGATTCCCGATGTGCCGACTATGATTAGCAAATCTGTTCGACATGCGACTTTAGTAGAACTATCATAGTGATAATATTCCTCATTATAATATTCGTCAAACCACAACACATGAGGACGAGTCAAATGCCCACATTTTGGACAGGCTAATAATTTGCGGTTTGTATCGGTCAGGGATTCACCTTTCGGTTTGGCAGGCATGGTTTCAGGGATGGAATAAATGTCGGAAGTACATGCCCGATAAAAACATCGCATGTAATCCACATTGCCATGAATTTGATAGGTGCGTTCTAATGAATTTCCTGCTCGCAAATGTAAGCCATCCACGTTTTGGGTAATCAAAATAAACTTGTCACCAAAAAGTGATTCCATGTCAACAATTGCCATGTGTCCTGGATTTGGTTCGGCTTGGCGACATACTCCTCGCCGATAAAGATACCATGCCCATACTTCTTCGGGTTGTTGACTGAACATATGTAATGTTGCCATTTCTTGGGGATGGTATTCTTTGGACCCAACTGTCCAATAGCCATCACGCCCGCGAAAGGTGGGAATACCACTTTCAGCTGATATGCCTGCACCTGTTAAAACAGTCAGATACCCCAAACTATGGGCAAATTTCTGTAAATCTGATTTGAGTTTGTCAGTAATCATAAATTCTCCATATTGCAATTAAGAAGTCCAAAAAATTATTCCCTCTCGTTGTAAACGTTCATCCTCACCCCTAACCAATATGGAGAGGTGAGTAGGAGTGCTAAATCTTTTTCGGGTAGTCCTGCATAGAGAATGATTTAGGTGGCTAAAGAGGCATTGTAATGATGGACAAAATACCAACCAAAAATTAGTACAACACATCGCACACTGGCTATACACCGCTGGCAAAGCTTCCCAATCCCATCGCTCAGCAGGTAGCGTGTCTCACCCGCGGCACTTTAGCTATAGTAACACCAGGCAAATGCATATAGCTATGCACCTAACTTTTTTGAATCACTCCTGCTAAACCACTAACCGTTGGTCTCAATCAAGCGATTCGCCACATCGAACATGTTAGTCTGTTCGGTCGTATTGAGCAAGTTACCGTTATCATCAAAGGTGAACAATTACCCATCCACTTCCATGGTATAGCTGGCAAGGTTATATTGATAGCTGGTGGTGTAACCGTTGATAATCTGCTATCAATTGCCATCTCCAATAAATGAGATGAGACTCTAAAACAAAAAAATTGTCGAGTTTTAAGGTTTGTGGTATATTATCTAGTAAGGAGGTGTTATTATGCTAAAATTTAATGAATGTACCTTACTAAAACTAGATAAAACATTTGCTCTCAGCCAAGTTGAAGAGAATCAGATATTGCAAGATTGGATTGGAAGTCATGCTGATATTTCGGACTTTGAACAACAAAGTCTGAACTTGTATCAAGGTATCTTAAAACGTCATGTGCATGACTGGAATGAGGTGGAATTACGCCAACATTTTATTGGTCCCATACTCACTCTTGTTAATTTCTCTAACCCCAAATTTACAATGTTTGCCGAACGGAGTTTTAGTGGGGTAGTGGATGATATCGAGCTGAGTGGAAAACCCGATGGTATGATTGCTAGTGGGTTTCGTGAGCCTGAAAAACCCTATTTTTGTTTTCAGGAGTATAACGCGTATCAACATGAAATTTATGGTTGTTATGTTGTTGGTGATATTTGGCATTTCATGGTACTTCATGGAAAAACATATAGTATTAGTGGCTCTTATGCTGCCACCCGTGATGATATTGTTGATATCTTCATAGTTTTAAAAAGATTAAAACAAATCATCATTGATTTAATCGAAAAATAATAATCGGAGGAAATTAACATGGCAAACAGATTCTGGTAAAATATCAATAATATTCTAACAAGAAAATTGCCGGGCTTTAAGGATTGTAGTATATTATCTAGTAAGGAGGTGTTATTATGCTAAAATTTAATGAATGTACACTTGATAACCTTGATGAAACATTTGACTTAATTCAGGTTGATGAAAGCAAAGAACTTCATAATTGGATTGATGATAATGCAGATATTTCAGATGTCGAACAACAAGTGTTAACTATGTATCAGCAAGCTTTGAGAATATATGGACATGATTGGAATGAAATTGAATTATTACAACATTTCATCGGTCCTATGTTTGCGTTGGTCAGTTTTTCCAGTAAACAGTTTGGTATATTTTCTGAAAGGAGCATGACTGGTACAGTAGAAGGTATTGAGATGGGAGGAAATCCTGATAGTGTAATTGCCAGTGGGCGGCGTTCTCCAAAAAAACCGTATTTTTGTTTTCATGAATTTAAAAGACAACATGAAACTAAAGGTGACCCTGCTGGGCAATGTCTTGCCGCCATGCTTGTTGCTCAAGAGTTGAACGAGCATAAACATCCGATTTATGGCTGTTATGTACAGGGGCTAGATTGGTTTTTTATGATATTGGAAGGAAAGGAGTATTGTATTAGCAACGGTTACATGGCTACCCGTGATGACATTTTCGACATCTTCCGCATTTTGAAAGCCTTAAAGCAAATCGTTATTCGCCTGGTGGCGATGGAAGAGTGAGTATGTTTTAAGATTGTTTGATGAATTTGTGAGGTTTTAAGAATTGAGATATATTACCTAGTAAGGAGGTATGATTATGCTAAAGTTTAGTGAATGTACACTAGCTAAACTAGACAAAATGTTTATCTTAAATCAAACTTATAAAAGTCAACCATTACAAGATTGGCTCAACGGAAATGTTGAAATTTCAGATACAGAAAACAACGTACTGGAAATGTATCGGCAAATATTAACGATTCAAGGACATGACTGGAATGAAGTTGAATTAAGGAAACATTTTATTGGACCCATGCTTACATTAGTCAACTTTTCGAGTAAAAAAATTGGCATGTTTGCCGAACGCAGTTTTAGTGGGATTGTTAATAGCATTGAAATGGGAGGGGTGCCTGACAGTATTATTGCTAGTGGTTTTCGCGAGCCTGAAAAGCCATATTTTTGTTTTCAGGAGTATAAAAAAGAACGTGACCCACTAGGTGACCCAGCAGGTCAGGCTTTGGCAGCCATGCTTGTTGCCCAAGAAATTAATGAGCATAACAAAGCCTACGTTGCTACAGATGATGCCATTTTCGACATCTTCCGCGTCCTGAAAGCCTTGAAGCAAATCATCATTCGTTTGGTGGCGATGGATGGGTAAGTATGTTTTAAGATTGTTGTGTGAGTTTGCAGGGTTTTGAGGTTTTAGTAACCGTTCACCCCTAGCCCCTCCCCCATTATGGAGAGGGGTCGGGGGTGGAGTAAAATCTAGTAAGGAGTTGTTATTATGCTAAAGTTTAGTGAATGTACATTACTCAAATTGGATAAGTTGTTCAGTTTAAAACAGATAAGAAAAAGTCCCATCCTAGATGACTGGCTCAATCAAGCTATAGAAATCGCCGATTGGGAAGAAAAAGTGTTACATCTGTTGCAAGAAACACTAATCTTAGGTGTTCATGATTGGAACGAATTTGAACTGTCCCAAAGATTTATTGCACCTATGTTTGCCATAGTTCACTTTACGAGTGAATCGTTTAATCTTTTTGCCGAAAGGCTGTTTGGTGGTAGCGTTGAGGATGTTGAGATACAAGGTAAACCTGATGGTATAATTGCTTCGGGGCTTCGTGAACCTGAAAAACCGTATTTTTGTTTTCACGAATTTAAAAGACAACATGAAACTAGAGGCGACCCTGCGGGACAATGCCTTGTTGCCATGCTTGTTGCCCAAGAATTAAACGAGCATAAACACCCAATTTATGGCTGTTATGTGGTTGGTGACACATGGCGTTTTATAGTATTGCAAGATAAGGAATATTGTATCAGCAATCCTTATATTGCTGTCCGTGATGACATTTTCGACATCTTCCGCGTCCTGAAAGCCTTGAAGCAAATCATCATTCGCTTGGTGGCGATGGATAAGTGAGTATGTTGTAAAATAAATTGCGTAATTTTAAGATTTATATCATAATTAGTTAAAATCTTATAAAGATAAAGTAAATGACTGAACAAACATCAGAATTAGATTTGATTTTTCAAGCAAAAAAGGTGAAATAACCAAATTTCACTATGTTTGCAGTTTTAGTTGAAGTGCATGGGAGAGCAGCAGTGTGAGTTGAAAAGGTAAACTTGACAAAGCATGGATAGTGATTTGCGAAAAAGAAATAATTAAGATATAATAAAAACATGGAAAATCAAAAATGTCAAAATAAATGTCCAAGATGTCAAAGTGAAGAGGTTGTCAAAAAAGGTCATATCCTTTGATTTTTCGTAGGTCTTTTTCAAATTGTTTCTCAAAACGAATATGCATGGTCAACCTTCTAAAATATCAAATATCACCGACTCATCGACAAAATCATTCGCAGAACTGGAACGAGTATAGTGAACGGTTACTCCATGATGATTACTCACAACCAAAACTAAGATGGAATGAATTGCCTGCTCAATTGTAAATGGCGGCTCTGTACGAACATGCAATGGTTGAGGGGTGACGTTTTGAAATGGCGGTAAAGAAGAAACCAAAAATGCCTCATGGTCATTGATTTTGAAAAGAGTTCCTTTTGTAGTTTGTCCAACTTGATTTTGAGATTTAAGATACAAACGAGGTGAACCACTTTTGAGCACTTCCACAAAATAAAATGTTGCCCCAATTTTTTCTGCCCAATCTTTGAGCGTTTTCCTTTCATCCCGCTGAAGGCGACCATCACGATGAATAATTACCCGTTTTCCCTCAAATTGATTGACAGGAAACAAATTTTGTAAGGTACGAGCTGGAATCGTTTCTCCTTCTAATAGCATGTCTTCGATGGCATAATGCATAAATTCGCCGCTGTTGACATAGATTCGAGCGACTGCGGCGGCATTTCTAGAACCTGCTAGATTTTTCTTTTTGTCACGAGCCACATCTAATCCTACTACCATGTCAGTATATGGCAACGGTTCTGCTAAGGCAAAGGGGATATTGCCAATTTTTCCCAATATTCCCATGATGACATTGGCAACTGCCCATTCATTACTCAAGGTCGATTCAAAAATAGCTTGACTTGGTATGCCGCGTCCTATGGTTATTGATTTGAATGAGGTATATCCCAAACCTTCTGATTCATCATCCAGATTTTCATCTGGGAGCAAGGCTAATAAAATATGTGGTTCTTTCTCTTCAAGATGGTCAATTTCTTTTTCAAACTGTAAGCGTGATGGAGTCGGCAATTTTTCTGAACCAATTAATTCAATATTAAAGTTAAGCGTTTTCAATTCATGTCTCAACCGTTTATAAAAGATTGTCTTTTGTTGATTACGCCGCACATCAATAAAACCAATTTTAATCGGCTCCTTTTTGAAAGTATCTGCTTGTTTGTATAAGCCATGCTTCTTTAAGTAAGCCCATAATTTCTTTTCCTGCCATTCAAACACTTGGTTGTTTCCTAGACGTATCTTGGGGTTAAAGTCAATATCATGCCCGCACAAAAATAATTCAGGATTATTTTCTGAATTATAAGATTTCATATCTTTCTTGATACTTTGAGAAATCTCATGCACAAGTTTATATCTATCATGGGGCGATAAACGTATTTGCTTAACAACTTGTTGCGAATCAAGCCCAAATCGAGATAGATACTCAAATTTTAACACGATTTTCAATGCACTGGCGACATAATCATATTCTTTTTGACCTGTTTTAATTTTAACAACTAATTCATCGTCAGCCGCTTGCTGAATTAGTCGTTGCATTTTAGGGTCGCGGGAGGAGTGAAGTAATCGTTCACTATGTTCTGCAACCGTACCAACGATTTTTATAATCTCACCTTTGAAATGTTGTATTTTTACCTGCACCCACATGCCGATAATTTCGTCAGGCTGAGCAATAGTACAGACATGTTGATTCAAGTCTTTTTTATAAAGCATATTTGAGAAAACCGAAATCGAAACGGCAGGTTGCCCTTGCACCACCAAACCACGAATTGTGTAGTCCCGTTCAATAGATGCATTTGCAAGATTGACACTATTTTTTCTCAAAACTCGACGAATTTTTTCTGTTATCTTTGAATTACGAAGCATACCATTACTCACAAAATCAGCCATTGCCTTTGGTGTAGCTTGCCAATCTGTTATGGGGATAATCTCATGCAAATTCTGAAATGGGTCGGGTTTATTTTGCCAAAGGTTTTGTAAAAATTCATGCAACTGAATCTTATCTTGATACATGGTTGAAACAATGATACCGCTTGTCCATGCCCACTGTTTACCAAAATAGCTTTTCAATCTGTAGGGTAATTTCCCACCAATTTTGTACAGTTCTTTGTCACTTGCTTGAAGTGAGTAGGCAAAAAGTTGCGGTAATATATCAGTTTTAATTGGAAAAATATCAGCAAAAATAATATCTTCTTGTGACATAATTTGATTTACCTCGTTAATACATGGACAGACAAGAAAGGTTTTCGAAAACCTTTCTTGTCTTAGCTATAGAAGCTTTGCCAGTAGAATTTCTAACCTAGAAACTTTGCGATTAACTATAGTCCTAATTTCTTAAGTCTAGCCATAGCTTCTTTTATCTGTTCTACGGGAAGAACAAGCGATACCCGCATCCAGCCGCGTCCTTGTTCGCCATAGAATGAGCCTGGCGAAATAGATACATGACCTTCGGACAAGGCTTTTTCATGAAATTCGACATCATCGCCGCCGTTTGGCACTTTAAACCAGATGTAAATTGCTCCCTTTGGTGATTCAACATTTATGCCTATGTCGCGTAAAGTATTGACTACCAAATCACGACGTTCTTGGTAAACCGCATTTCGTTCTACCAACCATGTTTGGTCACCCGTTAAAGCCGCAATTGCCATAGCTTGCACTGGTTTAGCGATGCCACTATCCATTTGAGTTTTGATGGTTGCTAATGCTTTGACTGCACCCGCATGTCCAACTGCCATGCCAACCCGCCAACCCGCTAGATTGTAAGTCTTTGACATGGAGTTAAACTCAATCACGACCTCTTTTGCTCCATCGATTTGCAAAGGGCTAACCGCTTTATATCCATCGTAAGTTATATCAGCATAAGCATTATCATGACAGAATAAAATATCATGCTTACGACAAAAAGCAATGACATCCTCAAAAAACGCCAAATCGGCGATGGCACCAGAGGGATTATTGGGATAGTTCAACCACATCAGACGTGCTTTTTTTAATACATCATCAGATAAGGCTGAAAAATCGGGATACCAATTATTTTGGGGGTCAAGTGGAAATGAAACTGTACTTCCATTGGCAAGCAACGGCCCCATGGCATGGGTAATGTAGCAAGGGTCAGGAATTATGGATATATCACCTGGATCTAACCATGCTAAATGCATATTTGCTAATCCTTCTTTTGAACCAATGAGCGGTAATAACTCATTATCCTCAAGGGTCACGCCAAAACGGTTTTTGTAATATGTGGCGATAGCTTTTTGCATGGCGGGCGTTCCAAAATAGCCGCCATAGCCATGCGTATTTTTTTGCTGAGCCGATTTGACTAAAGCCTCGATAATATGTGGGGCAGGTGGTAGATCGGGACTGCCCATGTCCAAACGGATAACATCTATCCCTTTCGCTTTCATACCTGTAATTTTTTTCCCAAGTACGGCAAGCGGATAATCGGGTATAGACGTGACTCTTTTTGATGGATTTGATACTAATTTCGACATTAAATACCTCTTTGTATTGTGTTAAATTCCTGGAGCGAAAAAGCTTGCTTTTTCATGTCAAAGCAAGCTTTGACCCTCCAGTCAAAACAAACTTTTCTGCTCCAAATCTACGAATATTATAATAATAATTTATGCAAAATAAGCAAATTATCCACTCACTAATGACCGAGCAAGGAGTAAGGCATTAGCTGGACGTTCTGCTAAACGACGCATGAAATAGGGATACCAAGCGATTCCATAAGGTACATAAATTCGTACTTGATAACCCATGTCGGCTAAACGTTGTTGCTCATTTTGCCGTACGCCTTGCAGCATTTGAATCTCAAACGACTCCTTATCAACGCCCATGCGGTCTGCTTCGGCTAACAACCATTCAATTAACACTGGGTCATGCGAGCCTAGTGCTAAGAAGCAACCTTTCTTGCGTACTTCCTCCGAGAGAAATGTGCGCATGTACATCATGCAAGCTTGGTTAACTGCATCATGGTTTTGTAGTGCAATCGCAGGTGATTCGTTATAAGCACCTTTAACCAAACGGATGTTGCCACCTGCATGGATAAGTTTTTGAACATCTGCTTGAGTACGATGTAAATAGACTTGGATGGCGATGGCAATATGAATGCGGTCGCCGAATTTCTTAAGTAGACGATAATACACTGCTAGCGTCGTATCAACATCTTTACTTTCCTCCATGTCCATCTCTATTGGGATATCAAGGTCATAGGCAACTTGAACAAGACTAGCCATATTTTCGTAGAAAAACTCTTTTCCAAAACCTAAACCAAGAAAAGATGGCTTAATTGAAATACTTGCCCCTAGCTTATCTTCAGCTATACGGTAAGCAATCTTCTGAAATGATTGAGCCGCTTGTTGGGCTTCCTCACGAGTAGTAACATATTCTCCCACTTCATTCATGAGAACGCTAATGCCGCGGGCATTCAAATCTTTAACAACTGACACACATTCATCTATGGTTTCTCCTGAAATAAACTGACGTGATGTAATCCTAGCGGGTGGGAAACGCGTAACAAAGCGACGAGCCATATTACTTTGAGATAGGGCGATAAAAAACTGACGTAACATCTTCTTTGATACTCCGTATTTTGAAATTATAAACAATGTGCTAACTGAGGTTGGTCAAACAAGAAAGGTTTTTAAAAACCTTTCTTATTTCAACCATAACAATTTCCTTACTTGACACTACATGCCTAAGTAGTTACTAATAGTGTTGAGAATACATTATATCTACACCACCACAATCGTCAAATTATCATTAGGAGTATGGAGAAATGAGTGATAAAGCACGGCTTTGTCATAAGAGGTCATGATGACATGCTTGCTACCTACCTCACAAAATACCTCATTAACTTTGCTGACAAACGACACTTGTGCTAGAATACCGTGTTGAACCTAACGGTTCACCAAGGGCTATTCAATGCTATTTTTTGACAAGGTAAATTGGAGCATCAAACCTTGCTTTGACATAAAAAAGTAAGCTTTGTCATTCCAACATTATATTACGAGAATTTTATGTCACCTAAAAATTATCACGAATACATTACAAAAGTTCTTTTAGACGAAAAACGTTTCATGAAGCTTCGTTTTAGTGGTAAATCAAAATTGCAATCAACTCAATGGCAAGAGGTCATTTTACGTCCTATTTTCCTAAAAGAAAAGCGATATATTCAGTTTTCTTATTTTGACAAACAGAAGAATATAACTAAAAATTACATAGGACACAGTGTGGAAATCAACTTAAATAAATTGTTTGACATGTCCTTCAAAAATATTCACATTTTCACCACCGATGAAAATATTCACATTCAACAAACCAAAAAAGGGAAAATCATTATCCATCATCATCGTCATGACCTACCACTACCGTTACCGTCCTTTGCCCATGACCGTCCTAAAAACTTGATTTTGCCCGAAGGAAAGCCTGACCCATTTCTAAAAAAGATTGGTGTTATGACCAAAGCAGGTCATGTTAGGGCGACAATGCGGGATAAATTTCGGCAGATTAATGCCTTTCTTAATATTATTCAGGAAACCCATGCTATTGAAAAACTGACTAATTTTCCTTTGCATGTGATTGATTGTGGTTGCGGTAATGCTCATTTGACATTTGCAGTTTATCACTATCTAAATCATGTATTGCAACGCCCCACAAAAATTATTGGCATCGACCGCAAAGCAGATTTGCTTGAAAAACGCAATGAGCATGCCAAACAATTAGGATGGACTGGTCTTACATTTGAGCAGGCTGATATTATTGAATATCAACCCATACAATCACCCGACATTGTATTAGCATTGCATGCTTGTGATACTGCTACAGATGAGGCTCTAGCCCAAGCAATAAATTGGGATAGTCGTATGATTTTTAGTGTGCCATGTTGTCATCATCATCTCCAAGCACAATTCATACATGATAACCGTCAGACAAAAAAGGTTTTTAAAAACCTTTCTTGTCTTGCTACTAAAGCTCTTTTGCGGCATGGCATTTTACGAGAACGGCTCGGCGATATTCTGACCGATACATTTCGCTCTTTAATCCTTCAAAAGCATGGCTACCAAACAAATGTGATTGAATTTATTTCGAGTGAACACACCGCTAAAAATATAATGATTCGAGCCGTCAAAACATCACCTTCCCCAAATCCCCTTCGTTCACTGGGTGGACAAATGGGGGGTAACAGTAAACGTGGGGAAGAAGAATACGAAGCCTTAAAATCTATCTGGCAAGTGACTCCTTATTTGGAAGAACTTTTGTGAAGTATATCTGTTATCCACCCATGTTTTTCTGTAACCATTGATACATCAGCACTCCACCAGCCACAGCTACATTCAAGCTTTCGGCTTGTCCGAGCAATGGCAAACGAACCCAGTTTGTTATACAACTGCGAACGTCATGGCTAAGACCACGAGCCTCGTTTCCCAAAACTAATGCGATTGAGCCATGTAAAATATTCTCATGCCAAGCTAATTTGCCATGTTGTCCATCGGCTCCCGTTATGGTGTAATTAGCCTTTTGCAATATTGTAAATAGAGAAACATGTTTAGTAGTGTGAATGAGAGGGATGGCAAAAAGTGACCCCATGCTACCGCGTACAGTTTTGAGGTCAAATGGGTCAACGCATGGCTCGATTAAAACAATGGCAGTGGCAGAAATGCTATCTGCGGTGCGGATAATCGTCCCTAAATTGCCAGGGTCTTGTAAGCGGTCTGCGATAATAATCAGTGAAGGATGGTCGGTACTACTTAAAACTTTTGTGATTTTTTCGGAGAAAATAGGCAAGGTGACAATGATGCCTTGTGGAGATTCTCGTTCTGATAGTGCTTGCATGACATGTGGGCTGATAGCATGCAGTTGTCCACCTGCTTGGGCCAATTTGGAAAGCAGTTTCGGGGCAGTTTTACCCTTAAAATGCGATTCACTATAAAAAACATCTAATGGTTGATGCCTTTGTGCTAATGCCATGCTAATCAGTTGTAATCCTTCAATAGCAAAACGATTTTGTGCTTGACGGTGTTTACGTTGGCTTAATTTGCGGATGGCGATAATTTTAGGGTTTTTTGTGGAAGTAATCATATAAATGATGATTTCAAAATCAATAAAGTAGAATCAGTAGTGCGAAGGATTTATCTTTTGAACTTCTTTTTATGCAACAGAAATAGTAATCCGTTCTCCTTTGTTATGGTCATAAACATCAACAATCTGCCCAAATTGTCCATCTTCAATGGCTGAAACGACTTGTTTCATGTTTAATCCATTTACTTCGGGGGCTAATGTAGCTCCCATTTTCATGGCAACATTTATCAAGCCGAGTGGTAGACGTATTGCCATTTTTTCCTTTCCGCTGGCATCATCAAGCACTTGAATAGATAACCAATGTGGTTGAGATTGTTCCTGTTCTCGCACATTTTTTTCATCGCTAGTTAGGGCAGATAGCAAAGTAGCGGCTTCATCGGCGGATATTTTGCCGTCTTCCACCATTTTCAAAATTTTTATCGAAACCGAAGTAAGAAAACCCACTGATTCTGTAGGCTCGGTGGGATAAATTGCCACTGTACTTTTACTTTTAGGTATGAATTTTGCCATAGAGCTACATCCTTTCTAATCCAATAAATTTAACAGTACTCTTGTGTTTGATGAATTTGTAACTTTACACACATGGCACAATTTTACCATGATACATGCATTCTAGCAAATGTCCACATCTTTTTAGTGAAATAACTGTTTTTCATCTGTCATTATAATTTGATTTATACATTTGGATTCAGTCCTACAAGATATTAAAGGTTTTGCAGATTGCTTTAAGTGGATGACATTGTAGGTTTTTAACAACCATCAAAGTCTTTATAAAAAAATAGAGGAGATAATTTCTATGACACATAAAATAGCAATTGATTTTGGCACGACTAACAGTGTAATTGCCCATTGGGATTCTAGCATAGATTCACCTGAAGTTATTCCAATATCAGGTTTGAGCACTAAAGATTTACCAACTAGATTGCCGCTTATTCCTTCCATCGTGTACGTTGAGGATGGGCAAGCAAAAAAAGTTATTATTGGACAAACGGTTCTTGATAGAGAGCTAGAGCGTAAAAGGGATAATCGTCTGTTCCGAAATTTCAAGCGAGGCATCGTTGCCTCTCCTTCACCGCCGCCTCGCAGAGTAGATGAAATATTATGGGATGATAAAAGAGCTGGGCGTAGCTTCCTTCGCAATTTAGTCCGAAGGTTGCCCTATCAACCTGATGAAATAGAGCAATTAGTCTTAACTACTCCTGTGGCATCATTTGAAAGTTACTTAGTTTGGTTAAATGAAACACTAGGTGATTTGGTCGGTGATAAGATTCGGATTGTCGACGAATCAACGGCGGCCGCACTCGGTTATGCAGTTACCGAACCTGAAGCTTTAGTGTTAGTATTTGATTTTGGTGGTGGTACCCTTGATTTATCACTTGTCCAATTGCCGAAAAGTCGCGAAAAAACAGGCGGCATGTTAACACGATTGTTGAAAGCAATGAAAAAAGAGGGAAGTCATACTGCTCAAGTCATTGCTAAAGCGGGGCAAGTAATAGGTGGCAGTGATATTGACCAATGGTTATTGGCTGATGTGCTGAAACGAACCAATGTCACTGTACAAGAATTAGGGAATGATTATCCCATGTTGCTCGCTTTGTGTGAGAAAACAAAAATTATTCTTTCCACAGATGACAATACTGATTTGACATTTGAAGTTAATGGTCGAGCACACACTGTAACCATTACCCGCCTCGAATTAGAATCATTGCTAGAACAAAATGGTTTTTTTGTTGCTCTGCGGCGGGTCGTTGACAAGGTGATGTATATCACACGTCAACATGGCATGTACCGTGAAGATATTAACTATGTATTGATGGTCGGTGGCACTTCTCTTATGCCATCGGTACAACGTGTTTTAAAGGAATACTTTTCGATTTTAGCAGTTCATTCTAATAAACCCTTCACAGCCATTGCCGAAGGAGCGTTACAGGTTGCACTTGGATTTGGTTTAGATGATTATCTGATTCATGCTTATGGTTTGCGTCACCTAAGTCCCATTACAGGCGAGCATGAGTACGATGAAATTATCCCTATGGGAAGTCCATATCCGAGCAAAAAACCAGTTGAGGTTTTGCTTAGTGCCGCACATGCAAATCAACAAACTATTGAATTTGTTATTGGTGAGATTGATACCGATAGTATTGCTAGAGTCGAAGTGAAATATGAGAATGGTCAAGCAGTCTTTGTGGCTCAAGCTGACCAAAGCACATACCAAGTTGTTCCACTAAACGACTCTGAATCAGATACTATATTGGCAAATCTTTTACCGCCAGGCAAATTACGACAAGATAGACTCAAAGCAGAATTTATGGTTGATAAAAATCGCCATTTGCGACTGAAATGCTAAAGAAGATATTGGATTTCGTACCTCAATCTCATCCATGGGGTATTGTTTTTAACAGAATATGTAGGGATTTATGGCATAAATCCTACACGATGATAAAACATGTGTCCCATATTCCTACATGTTCTACCTGAAAAATAGCATTGTGAACAGCCCTGAATAGTAGGGGCGTACGCTGAACAACCCTGGTTCACCCTCATCCTTGCCCTCCCCCACGGGGAGAGGGGAATCTACCCCACTCAATCCCCCCGCCTGCGAGGGGAAGTGACTGCTCCCCTCCTGTTCACGGGGAGGGGCGGGGATGGGGTCTACTTAACGAAAGGAAATAACAAATGTCAGAAAAACAATGTGTGCGAGCATTAATTAGTGGACGTGTGCAAGGAGTCAGCATGCGTTACTATACACAATTGAAAGCAAATGAACTAGGCATATCAGGTTTTGTCCGCAACCTTAGAGACAAGCGGGTAGAAGCTGTTTTTGAAGGAACACCAACTGACATCAAAACCATGCTGAAATGGTGTGAAACTGGGGCACCACATGCCCGCATTGATAATGTTCAGATTGACTATGATGTTCATTCAAAAGGGTTTCATGGATTTAATATACGGTTTTGAATATGAATATTTTACCTGCAATTGAAGCGTATTGCCAACATCATGGGCTCATCAATCGAGGAGATAAAATTGTTGTTGCGGTTTCAGGGGGCATGGATTCGGTATGTTTATTGGCAATTCTGCGAAAGATGGCTACTAGGCATGATTTGCAATTGTATGTGGCTCATCTTAATCATGGCATGCGAAATAAAGCTGCAGATGCCGATGCCGATTTTGTCAAAGATATTTCCCATCGCTGGAAGTTGCCAACTGTCATTAGCCGCATGGATGTGCCTGCTTATGCCAAACAGCAAAAATGCGGTTTAGAGACAGCCGCTCGCCAAGTCCGATACAAATTTTTGGCAGATGTCGCTCAAAAAGTTGCGGCAAATAAAATTGCTGTTGGGCATCAAGCAAATGACCAAGCCGAAACAATTTTAATGAACTTTTTACGCGGGGCAGGTGTGACAGGGCTACAAGGCATGCAACCTATAACTACTTTAGACCTTAAAAATTTTAAAACCATTTCAGGTCTGAATAAGCCAAATATTTTTCTAATCCGCCCATTATTGAATACCACACGTAATGACATTAAAACATTTTGCCATGAAAATCATCTAGCTTATCGCTGTGACCTCACCAATCAAGACATCACTTTTTACCGAAATCGTATCCGCCATGAGTTGATTCCTCTGTTAGAAACATACAATCCAAATATTGTCAAGACATTGTTGCGAACAGGCAATATCATGACGGCTGATAACGTGGTATTACAGGAGCAAATTCGACAAAATTGGCAAACGGTCTTGATTACGGAAACAGATGATATACTCACATTTGATTTGGAGAAATGGCAACGATTACCGTTAGCTATTCAACGTGGTTTATTACGCCATGCCATTCATGTCTTGCATCATTCATTGGTCAATGTTGGATTTATCCACATTGACCAAGCTATTACATTATTAAATTATGGACAAACAGGACGGAAATTCGTTTTTCCAACACAGCTTATCTTGACAATCTTGTATAATAGATTTATACTCAAACTCCCCGACAGGAGCGACAAAGCTCACTTTGTCAAAGCAAGCTTTGACGCTCCAATCAGGTTTGATGCTCCAGTCAACTTAATCATTCATGGTGTAATACCATTGCCTGATACAAATTGGATTGTTGAAACTTGCATGATTCTGTCGAAAGGTTTTCATCCCATGTCAAATGAACAGAAGGCATATTTCGATGCGGATTGTCTTGGTGAAAAACCTTACTTGCGAACTCGGCAGGCAGGCGACAAATTCTATCCTTATGGGCTTGAGGGACATAGTCAAACTCTAAAGAAATTTATGATTAACCACAAAATTCCTGCTTCACATCGTGATAATATCCCTTTGTTAGTTGCAGAAGACGGAAAAATTTGTTGGGTCATTGGTTGGAGAACGGGGCATTGGTGTCAAGTCACGAAAAAAACGAAACGCATTTTGCAAATAGAGATTAAGAAAAAGGTAAATACGATAACACATGACCGAAAAGAAAAATAACTACATTTTACTGACAGTGTTTATCTCAGGAATGACCACGCTTGGAGTGGAATTGAGTGCTATCCGATTGATTGCTCCATTTTTTGGTACGTCGGATATTATTTGGGCAAATCTGATTGGCTTAGTTCTCATCTATCTGAGTATCGGATATTTTGTTGGCGGGCGATGGGCAGACACAGACCCACGTCATAGCACCTTTTATCAGATTATTGCTTGGGGAGCATTTTTAACAGGGTTAATTCCCTTTGTGGCTATGCCAATTTTGCGTTGGAGTGTTGAGGGATTTGCTACTTTCAATGCTGGGATTTTAATCGGCTCATTCGTGGCAGTATTAATCTTGTTCAGCATACCCATGACTTTATTAGGCATGGCATCTCCCTTTGCTATTCGTCTAGCTGTAACCAATGTGGGTGGAACGGGGAAAATAGCAGGTTCTATTTATGCCCTAAGCACGCTTGGCTCAATTTTAGGGACATTTTTACCTGGCTTAATTTTAATTCCCAACATCGGCACACGATACACTTTTTTATTTTTCTCGATAGTTTTGCTGATAGTGGCAATCGGAGGTTTGCTATCACAAAGTAAATCATACGGAGTGATATACTTATGCTTGATGGTAATATTGATAATACTAGCCATTTATTTCCCCAATCGTCCCATAAAGATAAATGAGCGAGCTGTGTACGAAACAGAAAGCCGTTACAACTATATACAAGTAATTAAAGCGAATGATGAATATCTGCTTTACTTGAATGAAGGAACTGGTATTCATTCCATCTATCGCCCGCATGCTATTTTGGCTTATGGTATATGGGATTACTTTTTGATTGTCCCATTTTTTAACGACCCACCTCACACCACTGAGCATGTTAATAGCTTGTTGGTGATTGGTTCAGCAGCTGGGACAATTTCAAAACAATATACTGCCGTCTATGGCAAAATTCCAATTGATGGGGTGGAAATTGACCCTGAGATTAGTCGTGTAGGCTACGATTGGTTTGCCATGAATGAGCCAAATGTTACTACGATTAATGAAGATGGTCGTTTTTATTTGGCAAATATCGACCGTAAGTATGATGTCATTAGTGTGGATGCTTATCGTCCCCCTTACATTCCATTTCAGCTCACTAGTCAAGAATTTTTCCAAGAAATTTATGACCATCTGAATGATGATGGTATCGTAGCCATTAATGCTGGACGTTCAGCACATGATTATTCATTGGTTATTGCTTTAGGAAGCACCATGAAATCTGTTTTTCCAAATGTATATGTTCTTGATGCCCCTAGCTTTGAGAGTGATTTGGGGAACAGTTTAGTTATTGCCAGCAAACAACCCACGAAATTACTGAATGTGGTAAACAATGCGGCATTAGTTGAAAATCCACATTTGCATGATGTTTTTAATCGAGTGATTAACTTTAGTCGCGTTTGGGAAATAACCTGCCAAGCAAATCATCCTTTTGTGCCAGGCTTTGGCGGAGATTTACTCGATGTGTTGCCTTCAGCATGCATCCCTCCATTTACCGATGATAAAGCCCCTATTGAGCAAGTGGTGCATGGTCTGATATTTCGCTATATTCTGAATCAATGAGATTGGCTTAAACATTCAGGGTAGTAGACCCCACCCCCACAAGAGATGGTAGTAAGATTCCTATCTTCCACATGTTGTGTGAACGGTTGCTCAAGTTATTAATTGTAACCGTTCACCACCATCCCTAATCCCTCCCCCACAGGGAGAGGGTAATCTTACTCCCCTTCTCCTCGTAGGGGAAGGGGCTGGGGGTTTGGGTCTACTAACAAGAAGGGGAGTGAATAATTACTATTAATTGTCCTAAACTTGTTAAGAAATTTTGGCAAAATTACAATACTTGTGCTAATATAACGATGTTCACATGGTATGGATATCTTGTCCGTACACAACCCACATGTAAGATACCATGTGATATATGATAATTTTACTTATGCAAAATGGAGCATTATAATGTATATTAAATTTTGGGGAACACGTGGTTCTCTGCCGACAGCCTTAACCTGCGATGATGTAGAACGAAAAATAAGACGAGCTTTAGAGGGAGCTGTTGGTTTAGACCTTTCCGATTCAGATGTTATTGACCATTACATTGAACGTTTACCCATTATCACAAAAGGCACAATGGGCGGCGAAACCACATGCATGGAACTTCAATCGGGAGAGCAAACGATTGTGATTGACATGGGTTCTGGGATAAGAAAATTAGGTTTGGACATGCTTTTCAATCGTAGTTATGGCAAAGGACATAAACAGATTGATATTCTAGTTACTCATACGCATTGGGATCATGTTCAGGGCTTCCCATTTTTCATCCCAGCTTATATTCCGCATAACATTCTCAACTTTCATAGTCCCATTGAGGATTTAGAAAGCCGCATAAACCAACAACAGGAGCCTCGTTTTTTCCCTGTTTCTACCAAATATATGAATTCTACCTTTAATTTTATTACTATCAAACCTAATAGTTGGCATCAAATCGGCAATATTCGGGTATATCCATTCCGTCTTTCGCATCCTGGCTTTACTTATGGCTATCGGATAGAAGATGGTAATTCGGTATTTGTGTGTGCCACTGATTCGGAATACAAACGTGTTGACCCTGAAAGCACCAAACGTTATGTTGAGCTGTTTAACGAGGCTGATATGCTGATTTTTGATGCCCAATACACTTGGTCGGAAGCCTTAGATAAAATTGATTGGGGACATAGTAGTGCTATCATGGGGTCGGAAATGGCTTATCGGGCAAAGGCGAAACGTTTGGTGCTGTTTCACCATGACCCGACCAGCACTGATGAAAAGATTTGGGCGGCAAAGGCACTGGCAGAAGCATATTTAGAAAATCGCATTTCAGATGATTTTGAGTGTGAAGTGTTTATTGGCTATGATGGGTTTGGTATTAACTTTTAGTAACTGTTCTTCCCAAACTGTAGGAGACTTCGGTGACAATCGCTATCAAAAACACCCAATATGTTCAAGAAAAACGTCAAACTAATTTACTACGTGCCTTAAATCATACTTCTTTAATTTTGAGTAGTACACTCGATTTAGAGACGATTTTGCAAATAGGATTAGAACAATCTCAAATAATTTTTCGAGCAGATGGCAGTGCAATTGAATTGGTTAATGATGAACAAAAAACCGACTATTTAGCCATTCATCTCAACCCAAATCTTCCAGGAACATCTCTCCTTGCCACCCAACAAGACATGGCAAAGAAAACATTATCAGATTTGATTTTTAGTCATCGTTATGATGAAGTTTTCATTGTGGATGAAAATAATCCTGCTTTATTTCCTGTTCAACAAACTTTATTAGAAACAGGCATAGAGGCTTTAGCACTTGCCCCCTTAATTTTGGGCAGTGATGTTAAAGGAGGGGTGGTCGTTCTATTTAAAAAGTCCCATGCCTACACCAGCGAAGAGATTGACTTGCTTTTAAGCATCACCCATATCGTCAGTCTTGCCATTCAAAACGCAATGAAGCGGTGCCCTAACGGGTAGTTTAGATTTAGCCCATGTATTAAGATTGGTCATTGATGGTGTAAATATTTTATTAGAAACGGAACGAACATCAGTTTTTTTAATTGACGATGCCAACAATGAATTAGTATTACGTTATAGCAATGAAGGGGATGCAGATATTCGTTTACCTGCTCCATGGCAAGGAATAGCGGGCTGGGTAGCTAGACATGACCAACCTGCATTGGTTAATGATACCTTAAAAGATATTCGTCACTTACGCCAAGTTGCCCGCGAAACAGGTTATGAGACCCATTCGATTTTATGCGTGCCTCTCAAAGTAGAGGGGCGGGTCATCGGCGTGGTGCAGGTGTTAAATAAAACAGAGGGACGACAATTTACTCATCACCACCAATCCATGCTCCTAGATTTTACCAAGTGGGCTTCGATTGCCTTGCATAATGCACAACTGTATCATGAACGGGTGCAGGCGTATCAAAAATTAGCCGCTGAACAAGACCGCCGTCTTACTGCCGAAAGACGAGGTAACATGGCTGCTATCATTTTGGATATGGCTCACACCATGAATAATGTTCTGGGGGCTATTCGAGTTTGGGCTAGCAATTTAGAACGGATGATGAATAAAAAGCCTCATTGTCCTATCATCACCTTTGACCATCAGATACAACATATTCGCAAAAATTCAGAAGAGGCAATTAAACTCATCGGCAACATTACCAGCCCCATTGAATACGTCGAAGTGGCTCCAGTAGATGTCCATGTGGCACTCACTTATGCCGTTGATAATTCATGGTGGCCCGATAACATCACCTATCAAAAAGATTACGGGGTTGATGTGCCTTTGGTTATGGCTGATACTAAACGGCTTGAGACAACATTTCATAATTTGTTATCTAATGCTATTCAGGCAATGACAAAACATGGCGGACGTGTCGTTCTCCAAACGAGGCGTGCAGATGATGAATGGGTACAAATTACGATTAGTGATACCGGTCCTGGTATTTCCCATGAACTGCAAAAACATATTTTTGACCCTGGTGTGTCAGGTAGAGATGGAGGACTCGGCGTAGGCTTATGGCTGGTTGAAACGTTTATTCATCAATTTGGAGGACATATTATTTTGGAAGATTCTACAAAAGATGGAACTACATTTGTTTTAACTTTACTGTCTGCTAGGGCTGTTTAAAGCTTGCTTTGACATAAAAAAGCGAGCTTTTTCGCTCCATGTTTTTTGTTTTAGCATTGAACAACTCTCCACCCCTAGCTCCTCGTCTACAATTCATTTAAGTTCACTGTTTCTAGTTGCCTAAAGTTAGCATAACGCATTTCATACATCGGAACCATGTCTGCCAAACGTGTAACCTGATAAAAGCCATGTTGGGGTAGATTACGGGCATTAATCAAAGTTTGCAAAAGTCGTAAACCTGCTTTTGCTTTCGATAGCCGCTTGAGCCTAAATTCAGTTTTTGCTTGATATTTAGGGAATATGATTGATTTTAAGGGTGCAAAGTTAGGCTGATAAATTTGCCCAAATTTGCTTGGGGGAATTAAAGAAGATATTGAGGTACTTAAAATATCAGCTTTATGTTTCTCAAAATCAAACAGGGTACTTAAAACAGGTTTGGCATGGGTTTTAACATTTAAGGGGCGAGTAAATCCATACGCCATAGAACTATCTAGGGGAATGAAAACCGCTTCATCCGTTAGATAGTCAAACCCTTGCCTTAGTAGCCAAATAGCCAACGTTGTTTTCCCTGCCCCACTACTACCAGGAAAAATGATGCTTTTGCCTTGTTTGACCACTCCTCCTGCATGGAGAAATAATCCTGCATGACATTCGTATGCTAGTTGATAAAGTGCATCACCCAATAGCATGTTGCATAATTGGGCTTTGGAATTACCTTGATAAAGCAATTCCTCGTCTCGATAGGTAGTATATTCATTGTTTTGACATGTCATGTGATAAGTCACATGGGGAACAATTGCTAAATCGGTGGGGATATACTGGTATAAAAAATAAAGTAATTCCTTTACCTGCGGAGTGTCATATTCAAATGCAAGGCTATTATTACCGAATGAAATACACATCTGCTCAGACAAATTGAATGGCTCCCTGTTTTTGGAATTGTTCTAACAAACTTTTCGTTTGCTCGATGATTGAATCAGTTGATTCTGGATAAGTATTGCTTAGCACTGTGATGATGTCTTGAACGGTACGCTTTCCGTCGCATAATTGCCAAATAATTGAGGCGGTCTGATTGCAATATAGAATGTTACGTCGGGATAGGTGAAACAATAAAATTTCACCGTCCATGACTTCAAGGTAGTAGTCGGGTTGTTTTTTTGGAATTTGGGTTATGTTCATAGATTATTTAACCGATTGCTTTAATCGTCCCACTAATTTTAATGGATGTATCTGCCAGCGATACCATAATTTAGCAAAAACAGACCGCCAACTAGCTATAGCAAAAATATAAAGAGGATGTTTAATCAAACGATATAAAAAAAGATATTGGGTCGTATCTAAACCGTAGTGTAATCGTAGCCACCATTCGGAAGGAAATAAGGTCGCTCGTAAAATTGGTTTATAGCCTTTATTTTCTTGGGGCTTAAAGGGAACACGGGGCCAGCCCGAAAATTCTTCGCCGATGCCCTGTGGTTTCGGACCAACTTTTATCGGGGCGGCTGATAATAATTGTGCTGACAATGGTGTAAAGCAATGAAATAAAGATAACATATTTAATATCAAGGGATATTCCTTAGTGATATGTGTCCAATCAATATCCAAAGCAAATTTTTCAGCGATGCCGACAATATCAGCAACCCATATCAAACGAATAGGCTCCCACACATTAGCATGGTAGGCAACATGTTGACATAAATGCCATAGCATATCTTCATAGCCCAGTGTATAAGCCGTCGTACCATCGATTGGAAATGATATTTGTGGGACAGTTAAATCATCAAACGTCATGGAAATTGGATAGTAGGCATCAAACAAATTATGATGAATTTCTACCGACACAGTCATCCCTTGCGACTGTCTGTCGGCGATGGGAAGATGTTTATCGGAATATAATTCGTTATTGGGTAATGGAGCATCAAATCCTAAATTGGCAAGTATTTGTTGTGCTTGCTTTGCTTCTGATTTTTTTACCAAAATATCCATATCTCGTTTTGGACGTAGATTTGGTTCGGGGTACAACAAATAGGATAACGCCATTCCTTTCAATAAAATTGCTCGAATGCCCGCTTGCTGAAAGGCGGAAAGAATTTCATGCAAAGATTCCGTTAAAATACGGTTTGCATGTTTATGCCGAAGATATAAAGCCTGTAACTCACGCCTAACATTATTGGGATGTTCTATTTTACCATCCTTCAAATAACGACAAACCAGTGGAGCCAAGCCTTGTTGTTCTGCAAGCAACGGGATGTCATCCCAAATTTCAACCTGTTTAGAAAATTCAAGCAATTGTTGATAATTTTCTTCTGTAAAATTTATTCGGCTACAAAGTGTTAGTAATTGAGTTGACATACAAAGATATTTTCCATAGAAACTAAAATTCAAGGCGTTTCTTGAAAATTACCATAAAAATATGCGAATGTAAAATCGCAAGGAATAATTATTCATAATAACGGTTATTTTATTGAGGTTTGCCTGTTTCATGGTCATGTGGTAAAATGCCTAAAATGATTATATATTTCTCTTTTCAGATGAGGAGATAGCATGACATTCAAAAAAATAACCGCTTTAATTCTCATAGTTATAGTTATGTCAAGCATAACGGCATGTTCCGATTATTTGCCTGAATTTTTAACGGATAATGTGGATGTAGAAAATGTGGAATACAGTCTTGAATATCAGCCTCCTTTCTCACCTGTTACATTTGTGATAGAGGATGGAGACATAAAAATAGTGAGTGGCTTGTCCCTTGTTACCCCAATTGGTCGATTCGGTTTGCAAGCAGATTATCCTATAGCTGAAACAAATCAAGTAACGTTGGTGATTCAAGACCGTACAAAGCAGACCAGCGATGTTTATCATGTTTCGGTGGAGGATGATGTACGACTTTTAATCAGTGGTACATCAGAAATTATATTTCGGCATGGATCGTTAGTGATTGATGTTACTGGCGGGCAGGTTGAGGCGATTCGTTTTACCAATGACCCTACTGATAATCTTGCCGACTTACGAACTGATCAAGTAGCAGGTGTTTCGCAATCAAGGACTGCCAAATCCAAGCAAGTTTCCGTTTTTCAGATTGATGTAGATGAGGAAGGTAAAGTTGACATCCAAAAATAATTTCTCGATTTTTGTCAAACTATGTGCCATATTGCTATTTATCATTGTGATACTTAGCATATCACATGAGAAACATGCCATAGCCTCACCGTCTTTTCAAGGAGATTCTTTGACCATTATCTCCTATCCTAATGATGGTGAAGTGGTGCGAGGTATTGTTTCAGTGCGCGGCAGTGCAGTTCATCCCGCATTTAATCGCTATGAAATTCATTACACCAAAGAGCCTGTTGAACGAAATGACCAGTGGATTCTTAACGTTACCGCTACTCAACCGATAATGAACGGTGAACTGGCAATTTGGGATACGACAAATTTGCCTGATGGATATTATCGCTTAAGGTTGCGTGTTATATACGCCAATGGTAGCTATGGTGAAGAAGAACGAGAAAACATCGTTGTGGCAAACACCCTTGTGGCTGATACGCCAACATCTATACCGATAGTAACTGAAACACCAACACCTGACATTATCGGTGTACTCCAAACTGCAACCCCTGTTCAACAACAAGGAACATCTACCCCAATTCCAGCTACCTCTACCATTATTATCGAAATGCCTGTCATGCCGCATGGCACAGCAACTTTGCGTCTCTTAACAATGACCTTTACATTGCCAACCCCTCGCCCCACGAATGAAGGGCTTCCAATTCCAGAAATAGTTATAGACACCGACCCGTTACGGTCGGGGTGCTTGTTGGGAGCAGGAGGGATGTTTGCTATTTTCATCTTGTTTGGGGTGCTTGCGGCTATTCGCATCCTTTTCATAGGATTTATCCAACAATGGAGATACTGGAGAAGGTAGTATGCCAATTTCATTCAAGTGGTTCGGTCGCTCTAAAGCCGTGGCACCTGTTGAATGGTTATTTGTTGGGTTAGGTAATCCAGGCAAAAAATATGCCCAAACACGCCATAACGCAGGTTTCCATGTGGTGAATAGATTTGTCCAATCAGAAAACCTGTCATTTGATGAACATCGAAGTGATGGCTTATTAGCACGCGGTATCGTCGCTGATGTGCCGATTGGTATACTTAAACCACTAACGTACATGAATCTAAGTGGTAAATCTGTGGCACCAGTTGCTCGATTTTATAAAGTCCCAATAGATAAAATCGTGGTGATTTTGTCACCCACAGCTCATGTGTTACAAGAATTTTCAAAAGCAGAATGGGAATTAATGACACATACTTATGATAAAGCACAACAGACTATTCTGGCTATCATTCAACATGGGATTGAGTATGCCATGAATAATTTTAATTGTTAAACAACAGTAGGAAAACATGAAAAAAATATTAAAAAAAGCATGTGGTGCCGTTATTTTTCGGCGAGAAAATAATCAAATTCTTTACTTAACTGTTTTGTACAAAAGTGGACTTGACTATTGGGGTTTAGTCAAGGGACATGTTGAATCTGGTGAAACAGAACACGAAACAGCCAAACGTGAAATTGCCGAAGAAGTTGGGCTGACCAATCTTACATTTTACGACGGCTTTCGCATAGAAGGCAAATATAATCCAACCCCTAATATTAAGAAATTAGTTGTCTTTTTCTTGGCAGAAGCACATACTGCTAAAATCACTTTACAATTATCGGAGCAAGTAGACTACCGCTGGTTGCCTTTTGAAGACATGATGAAACAACTAAAATATAAGCAAAATCGGAAGTTTGTTCGAAAGGCGGATGCGTTTCTGAAAGAATAAAAAAAATAGGTGGCAGGGGGGAGGGCACCCCCCGGAGGGGGCGGGCTCCATGTGAGGCAGTTTTAGTAAGCCACTCAATTTGCAAGTCAATGGTTTCGTCAGACGTTAAATGCCAATCAATATCAGAATTTCTAAGCCGATGGGTCAGATGAAATAAACAAATAGCGGCACAGACGGAAATATTCAAGCTCTGCGTAAAACCCCACATGGGAATCGTTAGCCATACGTCTGCCATAGCATGCACTTCTTCACTCAGACCAGGCTTTTCCCCACCAAAACATAGGGCAATTTTTTGTCTAAGGTCAAGTTCATGGATAGAAATACTGTCATCGCGAAGCGTTGTAGCTACAATTTGATAACCATCGTTTTTTAAGTCCGTTAAACACGTAGCTACATTGTTCTCATCGGTATGACAATACTTTTTAAGATTAATCCATTTGGATGCACCCAAAACAATATCAGGGTTGACACGGTAAGCATGCTCCTTTTCGATGATGTGAATATCTTGAATCCCAAAACATTCGCATGAACGAATAACCGCACTAGCATTATGCGGTTGGTATATGTTTTCTAACACAGTGCATACATGACGAGTCCGTTCCATCAGAGTCTGGTCAATCAGACTCCGTTTGCGTTCAGTGACAAAATTAGAAAGGTAATCAATTAGTTTTAGTTTTAGTTCGGTTTTCATATTTATATTTGCTAAGGGTAAGAATTGTAATTTTAAACCCTACACGATGATAAGACATGTGTCCCATATTCCTACATGTTCTACCTGAAAAAAATAGCATTGAACAGCCCTGAATTGTAGGGGCGTACTATTCAACAGCCCTGAGAATTGTAGGGGCGTGTTTTTGTAAAGGCTGTCCTGCTGATAACTGACTTGGTTGCCATTTTCCAATAACATCACTGGCATCATAACTAAGAATCACATGAGAACTGTTTGCTTCTGCAACTGTTTCTTTATGCAATGTGCCAAATAATTGTCCTTCGTAACCGAGTAACTCATGCAGTGTTTGGCATGTAAACGGTAGGAATGGAGCCAAAAGTATCTTCAAACTATCAATAACTTTTAAGGCAACATAAATTGTCGTACCAGATAAATCTTTATCGGTCTTAAACGTTTTCCAAGGAGCCTTGTGGTCAAAATAAACATTAGTTGCTCTGGCAAGGGCAAAGGCGGCTTCTTGAGCGGCTCTTAATTTTGTTGATTCGATTAGCTGTCCAACTGCGACAAAGGCGGCTTCTGCTTTTGCGAGGATTTCTTTATCCATTTCATCAAATTTAGCAGGCAAAGGTACTTGTTTATCAAATCGCTTGTAAGCAAAACCCAAAACACGATTAACCAGATTTCCCCATGTGGCGACCAATTCGTTATTATTTCGACGCACAAACTCGGCAAAACTAAAATCCGTATCGCGGCTTTCAGGTGCGATAGCGTTTAAGCAATAACGTATTGGGTCGGGGTCATAACGCTCTAACATGTCATGTGTCCATACAGCATAATTGCGACTAGTACTTAACTGAGTGCCTTCCATTGTCAAGTATTCGTTAGAAACGACATTAAATGGTAAATTTAACCGTTTATTTTTGGAATCATCCTCAAGATACAATTGTCTATCGAGTGAGATAAGTTCGGCGGGCCAGATAACCGAATGAAAAGGAATATTATCTTTGCCCATGAAGTAAAACGTTTTTGCTTTGGGATGATACCACCAGTCATGCCATGCTTTGGGTGTTCCTTGATTTTCTGCCCATTCAATGCAAGCGGTTAAATAGCCCATGACAGCCTCAGCCCAGACATAAAGTCTCTTATTTTCGTAGCCTTTGACAGGGATATGTACCCCCCATTTAATATCACGTGTGATAGGACGACCTTTTAAGCCTTGCTCGACATAACTTCGACTGAAATTAATCACATTTGGTCGCCAAAATTCTTTATCATCATTAAGATAAGCGGCGATGTCATTTTCAAGTTTTGCCAGGTCAAGAAAGTAATGTTCTGTCTCGCGTAATTCTAAAGTAGAGTCATCGTTTGTAGCATGCGGCTCAATCAAATCTATGGGGTCAAGTAGAGTGCCGCAATTATCGCATTGGTCGCCACGTGCCGATTCATAATCACATTTGGGGCATGTCCCCTCAATATATCTATCAGGTAAAAACCGTTGTTGACCAAGCGAGTAATATTGTTGTTGTACTTCTTTGTACAAATAACCATTTTCAAGCCATCTCTTAAACATGTCTTGAGCAATCATATGATGACTTTCGGTATCGGTATGGGTGAACATGTCATAGCTAATGCCAATATTGATGAAGGTATCCAAAAATCGAAGGTGATACCGTTCAAAAACATCTTTGGGACTGATACCTTCCGCATCTGCTTTGACAGTAATCGGTGTGCCATGTGTATCTGAGCCTGAAACCATCAGCACTTTATTTCCTTTCAGGCGGTGATAGCGGGCAAAAATATCGGCGGGGATAAAATTCCCTGCCATGTGACCGAGATGTTGGTCACCATTAGCATAAGGCCATGCTGTGCAAACTAGAATATGTTCTGACATTGTCAGACCCCCAACTGTAAAAGTCTCATAAACCTGTCAGGTCTGGATCCAGGTAGCAGGTGTTTCAGAACCTTGATTGCAAAACTATGACAATGATTCTCTACAACCTAAATCACAATTTGTTTAGGGCTACCAACTTTTGCTTGGGTCTTAGCTGTTGGAAACTCCCGATTTCTAGTCGCGTGTTACTGACTCGTACGCTGAATGCCAAATTCAAGTTTTGGTGGTATAGCTAAATTAAATCGAGTCAGCATGTATTGAAGCGTGACCGCTTCCGTACTTTGCTCCGCATTTTCATCCCCAGCCGCCCGTAAGGCAAGTTCCATGTGGGCTTTAGTTTCCTTAGCCCACAGTAACACCAGTGCTTCTTGTGGCAATACCGCTAATGAAGTCACCTTAGGAACATCAGGTGTTGGTGTGGGAGGAGGTTGTCCTTCTTCAACTGGTTCAGGTTCAGGTTCAGGCATTTCTAGCCATGGTCCGACACGAATGACCTTCGCTCTTTGAACAGTAATTTGGGTGGCACGACGAGCCCGTTGACGTTCGGAAGGATAAACAATACTTGGAAAGTCCTCATCCTCAATAATGAGTCGTCCTTCTTCTGTGTACAGTGTTGTTTGTATAGTTCCGTCAACATCTTCTGAAAGAAACGAACTTAAGTTAGGTAAAATGGTTTGAAATTCAGGGTCAATATCCACAAACGAAATGCTAATTAAAACATCAACCACATCACCAGGTTTAATAGCATAAGCTACACTACTTGTCATGTTAATAGGAAAAGCAACCATAACATGACCAGGTGGAATCAGAAAGGCGGCATCTTCTTCAAGGGTTCCCCTACCCCCAAGATAACTCTCATAGATGACAGCACCTTGTGGTATTTCAACTATTGCGATTTTATTCACGGTCTCATTCTTACGAGTCAACACATCTGTATCATCAGGAAATTGCCGAGCATCTCTCTCTTCGGTTTGGAGAGCATCGAAAGGAAGGGAACTTCCCCGTGGAATTGGTTGACGAGCAACAAGTACTTCTCTCATTGGTATTTCTTCGTCTTCGGATGGTAATTCTACTGGTATTTCCTCTGGTTGAGACATGTAATAATAAATCCCTCCCGCTATACCTATTACTACTAAAAGTAAGACTATTCCACCAACTATAAATAATCGTTGCCGTTGTTGTCTTTGTCTTGGTTCTTGCATATTTTTCCTCTAATTTAAAATAGCGTGTAACAAAAAATTAAAGTCGTTTTGAAAACAGAGTCGTAAACAAAAGTGATAAATCTTATTCTGGCGGCTGAAGCTAATCAACCTGTGCTTGCTCACGCAATCGCTCTCTCGATGCCGTTAGACTCGGTGGGCAGTTGACAGTTACTTTAGTTTGATTCTCCTAGTTCGTTTGATTCTCCTAGTTCACAACTCATTCACCATTATTATAACACAAACAAAAATTTTACGCAACCAAACAACTTATTTTATCGTATTTACTGTATAACTTATTATTGGAATCGCAAAGTTAGTTTTGTCATTCTAATTTTTCATGGGAGTAAAATTTATGGACAAACAAGAAAAATCAAGTTCCATTGTCAGGTCACATGTTATTTATTCAATGGGAGCTGGGCTTGTCCCCATCCCATTTGCCGATATCGCCGCTGTAACAGCAATTCAAATAGATATGCTTACCCAATTAGCAACTCACTACGATGTGAAATTATCAGTTATTGATTTACCTACAATTATATCAGCTTTAACAGGTAGTAGCCTTGCCAAAATTGGCTCATCATTTGTGAAAGCTATACCAGGTATTGGCCCTGTTGTGGGTGGATTATCTATGTCTATTTTATCAGGTGCATCCACTTATGCTGTTGCTCAAGTAGCCATTAATCAATTTGCAGTCGGTAAAGATTTTTCCGATATGGATATGGGCTCTGCTAAGCGAATGTATAACGATGCGTTTGAGCAAGGTAAACAATATGCTTTCAATCTTGAACATGAGAACAAAGACCAAGAAAAACCAAAAAAAGAAGACATATTTGCCAAACTAGAAAAGTTAGGTGAGTTGCGTGACAAAGAGTTAATTACCGATGACGAATTTAAGCTACAAAAACAGAAACTATTAGAACGGTTGTAGTAAGCACCTAAGCATAAGTTTTTGTGCTTTTTTGTAGCAAGGTAGGTAAAGTCACAATTTCATAAAGATATCTTACTTGGTAGCTTTGACGCTCCAATAGTAGGGGCGTATGGCCATACGCCCCTACTACTAGCATTGAACAACAACCCTACCCTAACGGATGATGAGATTAAGATTGTTATGAGCTAAGTAACCACAATTTCCAATTGCGAGGAGCCACTTATTGAAAATCATGGCTACTGAAACTTAACATAAGATTCGCAAAGTAATCTGTTTTGTGGTATAGTTGAGAAGTATTGTTTAGATATTACGAAGTTCGCATCTCAATTCGGACAGTTCCGATTGAAATAGGGACTCCAAAATACACAACTTATAATATAAGACAATGGAAAAAATCAAAGGTATTCGACAAGATAACACCATATTTAAAAATCACCACAAAGTTGCAGATTTAATTTATATTGATGAACCTATACTGTCGCACTTCAAAGATGAGAAAAACAACAGCTATATTTACTATTGGTGTGATATTGATGAAGAGCATGACCGTTGGCTTGTTGTGCGGATTGATGATAACTATCTTGCACTTTATTTGAACGGTAATATTTCCTTGCGGCAGGTCATTCTCATGCCGATGGACAAATTTCTTTATTATGTTGATGTTGATGAAGATGGAAATCATGAGCATGTCTATCGTATTAACACCAACATAATCCCCGAATCGTATCTACCTGAAACCGATTCTTGTTATGATGATGACGTTATTGTAGCTGGTATTGAGATTCCAATGGACAAACCAGTGCCCGCCTCCACTGATAATGACATGTCCTCTGAACTTGTGGGCATGATTGAGGAAACACTACCTGATGAATCTGAAAAAATCGTTGTTGATAAAACAGAGGATGACATCAAGCCCGAGCCTGATGACGAATCAGCTTTTGCTGATTTCGACATTAACCTGCCCGATACTTACATGCAACGAGATAAACATCCTGTCTTTCAGGCATTAACGGGATTGATGGTGGGCAAGTCCGAAGATAGGGCTTTGAAGCTTCTCATCTTAGATACAATTACAAGCAAAACACATATATTAAGTCAAACAGGTTCCCCCGAATGGCCTACCATTGACGATTTAAATAAATCATTGCAAAATAATCATATCAAAGAATTACCACGATTAGTTGGCAAATTGCATCAAACTGGGCTGTTGGAAGCGTATGGCAAACCGTATCGTTATGGATTGACTCCAGCCGCCTCAACAGTATTAGCGTTTTTGAATTTGACATTTGATTTTCAAGATGATAGTGGTTTGGCTTCGGCAATTGTGGCAAATATGAATTTGATACAGCTCCGTAAAAAAACGAAAGCTCCTCTTACGGCTTTGTTGCAAGTTTTCAGAAATATTTTATACGAAATTAACCGTCTTAATTTGCGTTTGCAGGATGCTCTTCGACATCGTATTCGCGTTGATTTAGAACGAGTTAATGCCGATTTGGAAATCGTCCAAGCTTATGTCGAGCCATTAAGAGAATTGACCGATGAATTTAGCCAACAGGCTCATGCACAATTGACGAATCCAGGTCGAGTCGTTGCATGGTTGAGTCAAGGTCGAGCCATGCTCAATCAATTTGAAACACTTGCTGGTGGCATGACAAATTATTATCTTGGTCGAGCAAATCGTGATGCGGATGGTCGTTTAGCGATTGATAATATCGAAGCCATGTTAGCTGAATATGCTCAAACTGAAGAAGGCTGGCAAAAAATTGTTAGTTGGGGTGATAAACTTGATACATTTACAGGATTGTGGAATATACCAATTGGGTCACTGATTGAATCATACAAAACTTATGGCGAACCGATGGAGAAAAAACGAGCTAAGGTTGCCCCAATAGTGGCTGTGAATAGTAATCAAAACAGCATGTACAAATGGATAGAGGATGATGACGCAGAAGTGGAAGTACTGGCAGATTTACTTCAACAGAGAGGCGTTACCAACACATCAAATCTAGCGAGTCCCGACGATTGGTCAATTACAGTGGGGCGAGTGTGTGCCTTAGATGATGCCATCGAATTGATAAAAGACCGTACCGATGAGGAATGGCATATTTTGAACGAATCAGGTTACACCGTGTTTTCCGATGAGGCAGAAGTTAAACGAATTACCCATGTAGAAATAGGTACGTAACGTTTATAGAAGTTACTTTTTTGGTGCCAACACGTAAAATAAGACAAAATTGCTACACTTTTCCTACATTTTATCCCTACACTTTTCCTACGTTTCGCATTATTATACTAGGTCATTTTACGTATAATGAAAATTTTAGATTGGTGATATAGCTGTATCTTTAATAATAACAAATCTGATAACATAGAAAATTTGCCTCAAAGTAAGACAATTATACCCAAATTACCACATTACATGCCTAATAATCAAAAAGATATCACCTAAAGCAAACATTCATTTCATAAAAATTTTGAGGATAACAGCCGTAAGGTAACTTGCCAAAACAAATTCAGTTATGTTATAATCGCGAGTGAGGTGAGGTGTATTTTTTAGATAATAATTTGCACTGGTGTAATTTGAGTTTCTACTAAAGTTGTCATGTCACATTTTTGTAGCAGAATTTAAATTACGATGCAGTAGTGCAAAAAAGGAGCGTGATGACCGTACAAACACGAAGACCACAGTCGCAACCAACGATGCCTGTCTATATAGATGAATTTTATTATGAAGATGAATTAGAAGAGTTTGTTCGCTTTGGAGTAAAATTTGCCATTGCATTTTTGATAGCCTCATTTTTACTTTGTGGCTTGTATTTGGGATACTTATTCCGTGGTTCCGTCAAACAAACCATAGTAAACTTTGGAGTAGGTGACCCCGTTTATGCAGACTCTACTACATCCGAAGTGGGAAACACGAATAGTATTCTCCAAAATATTATGATGATAAGTCCTCAACGTGGTGGAGAAATTCCTGCGGCTGGCATTACAGGCGTGACGTTACCCGACTATGAAAATAAAGAACGAGTGAACATCTTGTTGTTGGGGATTGATAAGCGTCCGGGTGAAAAATATGCTCGTAGTGATACAATTATTGTAATTACGATTGACCCTGAAAACAAAACTGCAGGCATGGTTTCCATTCCGCGTGACTTGTATCTTCAAATTCCTGATTATGTGCAAACACGTATTAACAAAGCTCATTACTACGGTGAAAAAGATGGTTACCCAGGTGGGGGACCTGCTTTGGCAATGCGAACCATTCAGGAAAATTTTGGCATTCCCATTCATTTCTATATCAAAGTTGATTTTAACGGCTTTCGAGAAATTGTAGATACGATTGGTGGGATTGATGTTGATGTTCCCCATGCCATCGATGACCCTACGTTTCCCGACAATGATTATGGTTATGACCCATTTTATATCAGTGCTGGTCAGCATCATCTTGATGGCAGCACAGCACTCAAATATGCCCGAACTCGCAAAACACCGCGTTCCGATTTTGGGCGGGCAGAACGTCAACAACAAGTGTTAGTGGCAATTAAAGATAAATCTCTACAATTTGATATTATCCCCAAAATACCTGAACTATGGACGACGGCAGGCAATGTTGTTGAGACTGACCTGCAACTGGTTGATGTTGTTGAATTGGCAGAATTAGCAAATACTATCCAACATGAAAATATTGAAATGGTAGTGTTGGATGAATCCTACACCAACAATTACACCACAGATGCGGGGGCAATGGTGCTTGTGCCTGCATGGGATAAAATTGATGTTGTTATTGAGCAGATATTTGCCCAAGTTCAACCCGCCAAACTGAATTCAACACAACGTATAGCTACCCAAGTTGCCCAATCAAATCGTGAAGAACAACGTCGCATACAAGCGGAACAACGAAATCAATCGCAAAATCAATTAGCTTTAGAGCGTGCCGCAATTATTGTCCAAAATGGTACCAAGCAACCTGGCTTAGAAGTAACCATTGCTGATTTCTTCAAAAAACAAGGCTTTAATATTATCTATTTTGGACCGGCTGACCTGCAAGATTACCCCAAAACCGTTATCGTTGATTATAGCGGTAAAGCGTACACACTTGGCATATTAACCAATTTCTTCGATGCCACCCCTGAAAATGTACGTCAAAGCCCCGTTAGAGATGGGAATGTTGACATCCGCGTGATTATCGGTGAAGACTTTCAATTTTCCGAAGGACCCATAGATTTTGACGCAGTGCGTAAAAAATAAAAACAAAATTTGACTTTTTGACGCAGTGCGGTATAATTTAATATGAATGAGTTATATTTTAGAAACCAAGTTGACGAAAACTTGGTTTCTTGAGTCTTTCAAAAATAGTACTGAGTGCTGAGGCATTGCCAAATTATGCGTTGGCACTCCTATATAATTACACATGACAAACGCAATTGGTGTAGATATCATCGAAAATCATCGTATTGAGTTGGCTATTCAAAAACATGGTAGCCGCTTTCTCAATCGAGTTTTTACCTCACAAGAACTTCAATACTGTAAAGGACGTATTCCTTCCCTAGCTGTCCGTTGGGCGGCGAAAGAGTCTGTTGGAAAGGCATTCGGTACGGGAATTAGTGGAATTAGTTTTACAGATATTGAAGTTGTCTGCGATGAACATGGTAAACCTTTTATCGTTTTGCATGGCAATGCCAAACGATTAGCTTCTGAAAAAGGATTCAACACTGTTCATGTCAGCCTATCGCACACACGAGAAACTTCCATTGCTTTTGTTGTGATTGATTAAATAAAGGGGTTTTTATGATTTCATTTGATTTCACTGAAGAACAACAAATGTTAGTAGACTCCGTTCGGCGTTATGCTGAACGTGAAATGCGTAAATCAATCCATGACATGGATGAAGCTCGCCAGCTTCCCGATGGATTGATTGATAAAGGTTGGGAATTAGGCTTGATTCCAAGTAGCATTCCCGAAGAATACGATGGCTTTGGCGAACATTCAGCTATTACAGGTGTATTGTATGCTGAAGAACTTGCTTGGGGTGATGTCAGTGCCACATTAGCATTACTAGCCCCAAATTTGGTTTCAATTCCTGTCTTAGAATATGGCACCGCCGAACAAAAGGAATCACTTTTGCCTAAATTCTGCGATGACGAGTTTTTCTGTGCCACTTCTGCATTGGTTGAACCAAGTATCACTTTCGACCCATACAACTTAAAAACGAAAGCTATCAATGAGGATGGGCATTATATTCTCAATGGTAATAAAGTGTATGTGCCATTAGCAGATACCGCTAATTATGTGTTGGTCTATGCAAATGAAGATGGTAAAACACAAGGATTCCTTGTAGAAAAAGATACCACAGGATTGCAGATTGTTGCTAGAGAACATAACATGGGGTTAGGTGCATTGCCAACTTACAAAGTTAATCTCGAAAATTGCAAGCTTCCCGCTACGGCTAAAATTGGTGGCGAAGAAGGGCTTAACTTTGAGCGGTTGCATGCCTATAGCAATGTTGCACTAGCGGCAATGGCTGTCGGACAGGCAAAGGCAAGTTATGAATATGCTGTAGAATATGCTAAAGACCGCCAAGCATTCGGCGAAGCGATTGCTCAACGGCAATCAATCGCATTTATGCTGGCAGACATGGCGACCGAAATTGATGGCACACGTCTGATGGTCTGGGAAACTGCTTGGAAACTTGACCAAGGTGAAAATGCCAGCCAAGAAGCAACCCTCGTTAGACGATATGCAAGTGACATGGTATTGACCGTAACCGACGGTAGTGTTCAAACATTAGGCGGTCATGGTTATATCCGCGACCATCCCGTTGAAATGTGGCTTCGAAATGGTCGTGGTTTTGCAATTTTTGACGGAATAGCTATAGTTTAGTAAGGAGAAAATAATGATAGACTTTTCATTACCTGATAACATTAAAGAACAAAATCAACGTTTGTTTATGGTGGCAAGTCACTTCATGAGACCGATTGCCCGCGAGATGGATGATAAGGAACATACCAAGCCATGGGATTTTATTAACATGACTTGGCAAGTTACATCTTCTCAAATGAAACGACGTGTTAAACGTTTGGAAAAAGAGTTAGCAGGCGAGGAAGTTGATAAATCTGGTGGCAATAGCTTTGGCACAAGAGGCTACATGCCCTTGATATACATGATTGAAATGCTTTCATGGGGCGATGCTGGGATTTATCTGTGCTTACCAACAGCTGCTTTAGCAGGTTCTGCCATTGATGCCGTCGGCACACTTGAGCAGAAAAACCGTTTTTTACCTCGATTTAGCAAAGGTAAGCCAAAGTGGGGAGCAATGGCAATTACAGAACCACATGCTGGTTCTGATACATCTGCTATTCGTACCACTGCTACACTTGACCATGAAACAAATGAATGGATATTAAATGGAGAAAAATCATTTGTTACCAGTGGCTTAATGGCTGCCAAAGATTCAGATGGTATTTTGGTCGTTTGGGCGACTATTGACGCTAGTGCAGGGCGGCGAGGCATAAAAAGTTTTGTTATTGAAGCAAATACGCCTGGCATGGAAGTGCTTAAGCTGGAGAAAAAGCATGGTATTCGAGTCAGCGATACGGCTACGATTAAACTTGAAAATTGTCGTATTCCTTATGAGAATATCTTAGGTAATCCCGAAGTCCAAGACAAGAAAGAGAAAAAAGGTTTTCAAGGTGCCATGCGTACCTTTGATGCTTCTCGACCATTAGTGGCGGCTAGTGCCATTGGAATCGGGCGGGCGGCTTTGGAATTTACCAAAGAAGCTCTTGAAAAAGAAGGTATTACCATTCGTTATAATGCTCCCAAACATGTCCTGACAAGTATTGAAAGAGATTTCATGGACATGGAGGCAAATCTTAAGGCGGCATGGTTACTTACATTAAAAGCTACTTGGATGATGGACCAACGGCTACCAAATACGATTGAATCGAGCATGGCAAAAGTGAAAGCGGGTAAAGCTGTCACGCTTGTTACTCAAAAAGCAGTAGAACTTTTAGGACCACTAGGCTATTCATGCGATGACTTAATTGAAAAATGGATGCGCGATGGCAAGATTAATGACCTGTACGAAGGAACGGGTCAAATCAATACCCTCGTTGTTGCCCGTCGAATTTTGGGCTATGACCGAAATCAGTTGAAATAAGCAACTAAAGTAACTTAAACAACCCGACGGATTCAGTCGTCGTGCTTACTTTTCGTAGCACGACGGCTTTAGCCTCACGCTTATGTGCAAAAAACGCACCGTCAATGAAGCTACCCTATGAGCTCAACACACTAGAAATCCAATTTTTCCAAAAAATTGAATGTCTAAACTGTGTTGAGTTTTTTTGTGTCTAAAGTCCAAAATTATTGCAGGTGATTTGCACGGGTAAGAAATTCATGTTACGATACAGAGATTATTTTTAGATTACACAATTCAAGAGGAGTTTTCTATGAAACAACTATTTATTACTTTTACCCTTTTTATCATCATGGCATCCATGGCAGTAGGTTGTAATAATGCAACCCCTGAATCGAAAGAACCGCCGCAAGATGAATCCCATGAGGAAAGTTCAGTAGAGAAACCTGCTGAAACTGAAGATGAATCTCCTGCCGATGATGCCGCCGATTTAGATAAAGAGAAGGTATTACGCATTGCTTTAACCTCACAACTTAATTCTTTTGATTTGCCGTATACCCTAGAACGCACATTGAGAAATGTAACATGGGCTATTTATGACTCATTGGTTTGGGTTGATGAACAAGGGAATGTAGTTCCTGCTTTGGCGAAAGATTGGGAAATATCAGAAGATGGAATAACCTATACTTTCCATTTACGTGACGATATTACCTTTCACAATGGTGAGCTATTTAACGCCGATTCAGTGCTATTAACATGGCAACGTGGTCTTAATGAGGAAGCAGGCAATAAGAAAAGTTTTCAACTTGTTACCGATATAGAAAAGGTGGACGATTACACCGTCAATATTACAACTGATGGACCTTCACCCTTACTTTTGGATACAATGAGTACTTATTGGGGCATGGTGCCACCCAAATATATTGCCGAAGTTGGCGATGAAGAATTTGGAAGAAAACCGATCGGTACGGGTCCTTTCATGTACGAAGAATGGGTAACGGGAGAACGTATCGTTTTGATGAAAAATCCTAACTATTTTCGTGAAGGATACCCCAAGCTGGATAAAGTGATTTTCCGTACTATTTCAGAATCAGCTACACGTGTTGCTGCCATTCAAACAGGTGAAATGGATATTGTTACTCGTCTTAGTGCTGATGAGGCTGATAGCTTACGCGATAAAGATGGCGTTGAAGTTATGAAATATTCGATTGACCGTGTTTACTATATCACGTTCAATAACTTGACAAGTGGCAAGGGATTGCCAACAGAGAATGTAAACGTTCGGCTTGCCATGAACTATGCCGTAGATATGGATACAATCATTGAAAGACTTTTTAACGGACATGCCATTCCTGCCACAGGATTTATAACTGCAAACAACTTTGGACATGATGCCAGTATTAAACCTTATGGTTATGACCCTGATAAAGCTCGTGAACTTCTAACCGAAGCAGGCTATCCCGATGGTTTTGACATTGGCATGGCATGTCCCATTGGAGCATATACGAGCTTTGATGATGTTTGCCAAGCCATTCAAGGTTACTTGGGTGAGGTAGGTATTAATGCCGACCTCGAACTCATGGAAACGGGTAAATATTGGGACTTAGAATCCAAAAAAGAATTACCACCTCTTTTTGGTGAGAGTTGGTCAAATTCAGCATCCGAATCATTAATCCGTTTAGAGGGACTTTTGCGAGCCGATGCTACATATTCAACATGGACGGAACCGACCATTGATGATTTGCTCGACAAAATAACCATGACAGCGAAGCCCGAAGACCGTGCCGAGTTGTATAAAGAATTGCAACAGTACATGCATGATAATCCACCATTTATCTATCTGTATGTACCATCTACATTTGAGGCGATTCGCAACAATGTTAAGGATTATACACCGCGTGCCGCTGAAAACTATTTCTTGTATGAAACAATTGTAGAATAATATCTGATATTATGCAAAGACCTGAAAGGTTTTTAAAACCTATTATGGTTAAAACAAGAAAGGTTTTTAAAACCTTTCTTGTTTGACTATTACCTTGTGTGAGGGGTCTACTAGCACTAAGTTCTCCCAGCACCATGATTTTCTTAGAAAAACTATCACACAATTATTAGAAGAATTTAGGAGGTAAAAGTTTTATGCAACGATATTTTCTTTCAAGGATAGGGCAATCCATAGCCATTATTATCGGCGTATTATTTCTAGTTTTTTTCATGGTGCGTGTAACAGGAGACCCAGCCGCACTCATGATGTCACGCAATGCCACCCAAGAAGATGTAGAGGCATTTCGTGAAAAAATGGGATTTAATCGCCCTATTTATGTGCAGTTTGCCGATTTTATTACGCATGCAATTCGAGGCGATTTTGGAAATTCGCTACGCTATCGCATGCCCGCCATGCAGTTGGTGCTAGAACGCATCCCTGCCACCGTCGAATTGGCAAGCGTTCTAGCACGAGCATTGGGTTTAATCGGGCAATCCGTACCGAACTTTTGGCTGGCACTAATTCTCATTATTATTTTTGCCGTCAACTTACAATGGTTTCCATCATTTGGGCGAGATGACTGGAAATCGGTCGTTTTACCTGCCGTCTCACTAGCACTTTTTCCCATGGGGCAGTTTGTGCGTCTAACGAGAGCAACCGTGTTAGATGTGCGTTCTCAAAATTATGTGCGTACCGCTTATTCTAAAGGATTGAGTAAACGCACCGTTTATTTTCAACACATTTTACGAAATGTCGCATTGTCGCTTATTAGCATTATCGGGATTCAATTCGGCTACTTGTTGAGCGGTTCGATTTATATCGAATTTATTTTTTCATGGCCTGGCATTGGGCAGATGATTGCAGAATCGGTGGCAGGGCGTGATTTTCCACTTATCCAAGCAATTGCTATTTTTACCAGTGTGGTGATAGTACTAATCAATTTACTAACCGACATGGCTTATGTTATTATAGACCCACGAATTAAATACGGATGAAAAATTAATGCAAACAACAACAGCAATAAATCTACGCTACGAAGAAAGGCGTGGTTATATCTATCATATCAATCGAATCATACGTTCACTTCGCAACGATTTAGGTGGTGTGATTGGGCTTTTTTTATTTTTCAGCATTTCCATCACGGCAATATTTGCTCCAAGCATTGCCCCTTATGACCCATTACAACAAAATTTGCGTGATAGTAAATTATCCCCCGCATTCATGGAAGGTGGCACATGGAAACACCTCTTTGGCACAGACAAATTGGGACGTGATTTATTCAGCCGTATCGTTTTTGGAACGCGAGTTTCATTACTGGTTGGATTTTTTGGTGTTCTAATAGCGGCATCAATAGGCATGTTCTTTGGCTTAATTGCGGGCTACATGGGCGGACATGTTGACAACGTTATCATGGGATTAACAAATCTCATCCTTGCCCTACCATATCTATTATTTGTCGTTTTTATCGCTTCTATTTTAGGACGTAGCCTGCTCAATGTTATCCTCATTTTCGGTTTGACCGATGCCCCATTATTCATCAGGCTGACACGTGGCGAAGTTTTACGCTTAAGAGAATCGGTTTATATCCATGCTGCCCTAAGTTTGGGAGCAAAAATGCCACGCATCTTATTTCGCCACATTTTGCTAAACCTTGTTGGTGCATTGATCACAATCGCCACTTTCGAAATGTCAGGCATGATTTTCTATGAGGCAGGTTTAGGATTTCTCGGTTTGAGCGTTCCGCCAAGTGTGCCGAGTTGGGGCAATATGCTATCGCAAGGGCGCGATACATTGACAACTTATCCATGGATAGCCACCTTTCCTGGTCTGGCAATCATGGTTACATCCCTTGCCATGAATTTGCTTGGCGATTGGTTGCGTGATTTCTTCGACCCACATCGCCATTAATTGTGCCAGGCACGGGCAGATACAAGGTAATGTCCTTACATTACTCAATTTGAAAATCAAAATTGATTATGCAAGACCACCAAATTATGAAAAATGAAACGACATCTGTATCACAAAAAATGATTTTGTGGCTGTTTTTATCTTTAGCATTTTTTCTCATGGTTGAGGATATTCATCGTTTGACTAATCGTAAAACATTGGAAGAACGCATAGGTTTACATCAAGTTATTGTCTCTGGTGAATCCGCCCCCCCTTATCGTTATCGCATTTTAGTACATTACGGCGGTGAATGGTTTATACAACGCCTTACTACACAACTGCCTTATGCAACTGCATTTTGGATAACTTACGCCATGTATTATTTTTTAGTGATTTACCTCATGTTTAATGTATCTTTCATGTACTTCACAATATGGCTAGATGATACCGTTGCTTTAATCGGTGTATTGTATATCGGCATAACCTTAGCAGTTGGGTTTCGTCATCAATTTTATCCCTATTCCTTTTTAGAAGTAGTATTGTTTACTTTATTTTATCGGCAGCCTTAATCGTGAGACCGCCATTTTTTATGTCTTGGCATGTGCATTGAACGGCGATTGGACACAGCGAAAACATTGGTTACGTGTTTTTGCTTACGGTTTAATATGGTTCATGGTCTATGCAGGTATCCGCTATGTATTGGGACAAGAACCTCATGTCTTCACCCTAACTGAAATTTGGTACCGCAATACTGAAACGTATTCTCTCTATGATACCTTTTTTAATGTAACTGCATTTTTCGGTCCTTTTTTAGTATGGAGTGTCAAAGAATACAAACATGCCCCCTCATTTTTTGTATCCTTTATTTTTACCAATTGGTTTGTTACAATTTAATCAACGTACTTAACCTCATGTTTTTATATTTGTGAATATCACAAAGTAATATTTTTGCGTGAGTGCGAGATATTTTTTGCACTCACACAAAAAATTGCGAACTCCACGTTTTCATTGTACATGTAGGATTACCAATTTTTACAACCGCCTTAAAAATTCTGCGTATATGGAATATGCAGGGAGAAAAGAATATGCAATTAAAACTTAAGCAAGAAACAGAGCAAACATCAACCAAATTTTTTAATCCCGATGAAGCGGCTTGGGTTGTCCAAGCACAGCAAGGGGACTCAGCTTCTTTCACAAATATTGTATGGGCATATCAAAATCCTATCTACAATTTATGTTATCGTATGTTGGGAAATTCAGCTGAGGCAGAAGATGCAACACAGGAGGTGTTTATTCGAGCATATTTTAAGCTCCATTCCTATGATTCGAATCGTAAATTTTCATCGTGGCTTTTTTCAATTGCCTCACACTACTGTATAGATACCCTGCGAAAAAGACGGATTAAATCAATTTCGTGGGAAGACTTACCGCCATGGCGTTGGCTACCTGCTGACAGTGAAGCTCAACCCGAGTCTGTTTTGCTAACTGACGAAGCAAACAGAGAAGTACATGCACTTCTTAATACCTTGCCCCCTGATTATCGGGCGGCGATTATCTTACGTTATTGGCATAACATGCCGTATGAGGAAATTGCAAAAAGTTTGGATACCACCGTTAGTGCCATTAAAAGTCGGTTGTTCCGTGCTAGAAAAATGTTGGCAAATTCTGCCCGCAAGAACCATTCACAAGTATCGCTGATGAATAATATGGCATTTGCTAAATGATAACAATACAAGAAAATATCAGACAAGGCAGATTTCAAAACTGTTCTTGTCTTAACTAAAGAGGACTGGAGAAATGAGTAAATTTCATCGAGAGACATTTACAAACGAAGAATTAGTAGCACTGCAATACATGGAACAATTGTTTGCTAGTATGCCGTGTGCTAAGCCACATCCAAATTTTGTCGCCATGTTTGAGGTTCGTTTGGCTCAAAGAATAAAGCAACGACAAACAAACAAAGGCGTGATAGTTATCAGCATGATTGTTGTGTTGGCAGCTGGGCTGTTGGCATGGGCGGTTGCTGAACCAAGTTTGCAATTGTTGGCATGGCTCAATCAACAAAGTATCGTTATTGATTTCATTACGATTATTGAAAACACGTTAGCTACCGTACCGATTTTGTTCAAATCTATTTTACTTTTGGCTGAATCAATGATGATTCTTATACAATACCCTATCGCATGGGCATACATAGCTGTTACCATTGGACTGGTAGCCTTATGGACACAAACCCTGAAATGGATGAGTACATCCACAACAGGAAATAATGTCAGCTTCACATAGGATGGGTATCTTGCCCGTCCATGTATCACAGGTATTCTGCTTGTGGACAGTTTATTTTTTGTATGTCAGGTTTCCTATACCTGACAACCATGTGCGGTAATAAAATCGCACTACAAGTTACTATGGACAAACTAAAAGCCTGTCCTACATGTTTAAGGAAATAAACAATGAAAAAAATCATATTAACAATTAGTCTAATTATGATATTTGTGTTATCAGCCTTACCCGTAACTGCTGATGACCCTAGCATAGGTGGTAGTGTTGAAGTCTTAGGAGAAAACTACACCTTAGCAAAGAATCATGTTGTTGAAGATGTAGTTGTCTTCGGCGGCAAGTTTAAGATGGAAGAGAACAGTCGTGTAGATGGTGATGTTGCTATTCAAGGTGGCGAATTTCAGATGGATGAAAATTGTCATGTAGATGGTGATGTGGTCATGGTTGGCGGACTGTTCAAAATGGATGATGATAGTACAGTTAATGGCGATGTCATTGTTTTTGGTGGCAATGCGAAAATTCAAGGATACGTCGACGGTGATGTAGTTGCGATTGGTGGTAAAGTAAAAATCAGCGACGAAGGTGTAGTTACTGGCGATGTAAAAACTTTGGGCGGTACTATTGAAACCGATGAATCGGCTCTTATTCTTGGAGAACGATTAGATAATCCTTTCCTTTGGTCTGACTTTCCCACACTTTCCGATGAAGACTTTGAGTTTGAACACCATGGTACATACGACTCAGGTGAAGAAACAGAAGATGAAGTATCTGAATCAGAAAGTCGTGGGGGACCAAGAAAATGGAAAGAACATGGTGAGTGGCGACACTACGACCATCAAGAATCGGGCTTTTTCTTTGGCAGTATTAAAAAAATTATCATGAGTATATTGGTTGCTTTCTTAGCGGCTTTGATGGTTGCCTTATTCCCTAGACATATCAGTACTATTGAAGATACCATGAGAAATGCGAGCCTAAAAAGTTTCTTTGTCGGCTTGATTACTCCGATTACTGCAGTTGTCTTAATGGTAGCATTGTCACTCTTTTTCTGGCTCATTATTCCTGCTATTGCTGCCATTGCAATTCCATTTATACTAATTGGAGCTGTTTTTGTCGGCAAGATTGTAGTAGGTAAATTGTTAGGACATAAAATATTTAGTGCCTTTCATATTACTGAACATGCTGACGTTTCGGCAACATTGCTTGGTGTGTTAGTACTAGACTTATTTGTCATGATGCCATTCATTGGTTACATCCCAATTGTCGGTCATTTCTTAAATGCTATCAGTATTATAATTGGTTTGGTTTTGCTGTTAGTCGGTTTAGGGGCAGTAGTACTATCCCGATTTGGAACACGAGCATACAATTCGTAAACTACCCACCGATGCTGTTAGGCTCGGTGGGATCCCAGGTTGATTAGCTTCAGCCACCAATCTATAGGGCTGTTTAATGCTAAAACAAAAATATGGCTTGGGATGTTTTTCGACATGATTTTCAATCATGTGGTCGCACAATGGAATGATATTTTAAGTGTCCTCAAAGTCCAAAAAAATTTATTGGACATGAAATATGTTAAATATTGGGCATCAGAACTTGGAGTTACTGATTTATTGAAACAAGTACTATCCGACGCAGGAATAAGTTAAACTAAGCAAATAACAAGGCGTGGCTGGCGAGGGCAGGAGCTGGCTTCTATTTCAATTTAGCTGGTCAACCTGCCCCCGCCAGCACTTGGTGTTATGCTCTTTAATAAACAGTAATCGGATGAGGCAAGTATGAGTATATTAACCAAAATCACTAAAGAGGAGAGATTATAATATGATGATAGAACTAGCAATTCGTATGCGTAACAAAAATATAGATGAGTCCACATTCCTGATGGCAAAAACTAAAGCTGTTCAGGCACTTGTGAGTATCGGTCCTGAGCGTGAATTTGAGCCGTTTTTAAACAGCCCAAATCAACCTGATAAGGTCTATATTGGTTTGACAAAATATAGCGGTTATTGGGGCGATGCTCTTTTCTATGTTTAATATCAAACTTTGGATGAATTTGCCTAAATTCATCCAAATGCAAAATATTATTACAGGTGTTTTTCTAAAATCAGAAGACACGAACTTTGACTATGTGAATTTCGGAAAGGGAGATAATATCACGGAATTCGCCGTAATACGTCCCAATGGAATCACTGAAAATGAGCTTCGACAAGAGCGGGCAACGTATCTGATGAGACTTGAAAATGAGCAGGGCGTTGTCGGTGTTCATTCATTCAAATCGTTGTGGGGACTGAAAAATGCAGATGTGTTAGTTCACTGCATAATCTATCAGGATCGTGAAGCATACAACGAATTTAAGAAGAGAGAAGTCGATCTTTCTTATGTTGCTGACTTTACTAAAAAAACTGCTCCTTTAGTTATTAGTTCTTGTACAAATATAAAGTAAACCAATAACTCCTTGAGATGAAACAAAAGCATAACAAGGTGCTGCACCAGACTGCAAAGGTTGGAATCTAAATCTAACATGTGATTTCACAATGAACGCTCAAGAAAACAAAAACCTTTCTTGTTTTACCCCCCCCAACTACCTCTTGACATGCTACGAAAAAAAACGCATCTAAATTGATAATTAGGTGTGATATGAAAATAATTCGTCAATTTCTTACTTTATGTCAACCTATATTTATATGCGTTTTACTTGCAATCTATGGGCAAGTTAGACTGAACCAACTTTCTGCACTAGGTTTACTCTCCTCTAAATTACCTGTTTGGACATCAAGATAAACTGCTACAACAAAATATGCCTTATTGCAAGCGGGATTTGATTCTGTATCAAGCCAGCTTCTAGCACTTTTGCCTAATTCATCTTCGCGGGCGGCTCGTGAGAAACTGTTTTCTGGTACATCAGCACGATATACACGGAAACCAACAATATATTCTTCATCACCCGAAAAATCCCAATCGATAGTATTTTGTGTCCCATTACTATTTGTAGTACCATGCACATTTTCAGGTGGCGGTGGAATACGCGGTTTCACGGTGATATTGATTTCGGCTGAAACTATTTCGCTATTTCCTTCCCTTTGGGCATTTAAGGTAAATGTCTTATTTTCTTTAATAAGCACTTCTACATTATCACTTTGTCCGAACTGTCCATAATCTGTCAATTCAACTTTATCTGCATCTTTTACTTCCCATGTAAAATGCACTGCTGAACCCGCTAATACTTCATAACGACGTACTCCTGCTGAGCTACCAATTTGAACTATATCATCAGCATCACCTTCAGCACTTTCTGCCCTAAAGTAGAAAATGTTAGGTGCGGATGGAGTAGGCGGAAAAGGTGTAGCACTTGGTTCAGGTGTAATTGTGGGTGGAACTGTTGCTGTAGCGGTTGCTTCGGAAACTTTTATTTGTATAGAGGCACTTGCTTGAGATTCACCATTGGAAGCAGTTAGCAAAAATGATGTTGTTTCACCAGGTGAAACCGTTAAGTTACCCTGTGCCTTCAAGCCTGGAATTGTGCCATAACCAGGTGAACCGACTAAAACAATACTGGTTGTTTTGCCCTTGACAGACCATGACAAAGTGATATCATCAGAGCCACCTTCTAATATGAGTTCCGTTGTCGAAGAATCAAAAAAGTCAATAACAGGTGGAGCAGGAGTTCCTGTAGGTGTAGCGGTTGGTGTTTGTGTAGGAGGAGGGGTGACTCCTACTCTAGCAACCTCACTTACTTGGGACCCATTTTTACCGAAACCTGCTAAGAAATATGTGGTATCTTGCTGTGGTGAAAATTGAATATTTCCTTGTGCGGGATAATCATCTCCGTTTAAGGTAGCATTATCTACATTGATAACTTCCCATTGAAGACGAACTTCTTGACCAGCTGTAATAACTCTTGGATTCACACTAAAATATAAAATACCAGGCGTTGGGACAGGTGTTGGAGTCGGCTCTAAGACAGTTATGTGGAAATTTTGTTCTTGTTCGCCATATTTATTTATGGCAATAATTTTATAGTCCGCATCTTGTATAGGGGCAACACTCCGAATAGCTTGCTTAAAACTTGGCTCCTCAAGAGGTTGATTTCCGTCAGGTCCAATAAACGTAACTTGGTCGGCATCGGCAACATCAATAAATATTCGTGCAGATTGCCCCATTACCAGTTCTGTCTGTTCAGGTCTAAACGTGTTAATAGAAGGCAAAATGGGTGTAACAAAAACTTGGGCATTTCGGACAGCATCATCTTTGGTTAGAGATGGCATAAGACGAGTCAGCCAATTAACCGCCCGTAATTCATACATGGTCGTTTCATCGGGTTGGAATGTTTTTGAGCCATGTGTTTCTTCAAGAGGGTCATCGTTCAAACGCAGATTGACAAGTGGTGAAGCTTGCCATGCTAAAGTTACATCTCCCCCTGAACTAATTGTTTTACGGTCTGCATCAAACATATCAATACTTGGCCAAAAGAGCCATACAATAAAAATAATGAGTGATAATGCCATTAAAAATATGGGTAATTTGCCGATAAATGGTTTGTCAGTTAATTCACCAAACGAAGAAGATGGCGTTTGTTGGGCATCAACCACATTGGCATTGATGGTGTAATTATATCGTTTGTTCACAAAGCCAATAAATTTACGATTAAAAGGCGTAATATAAATTTGGCTAGTTACCGTTCCTTCAGGGTCAACAAAAAATTCAGTTTGTCTAGCAAAACGCCCTTCGCCAGGAATATCAAATTCAAAATTACAGCCGCGTTCTTCGTCTGAAGCGTCTACGCGGATGGCAGTGGAGCTGTTTCCCAAATTAGTTAGTGAAATCTCAGCCATGCCAAATTCTTTAAACCATGAGATGGTTTGGCGGCGCGGGGCTATCTGTCCCATGCTAAAGCGATAGTATGGATTGATGTTTAAGGTTGCTCCGCGTACAGTTTCACGTTTATACGTTCGGGAATAAACAGCAATCCTGAAATGATGTGCTCCTGCTCGACTGTTAGGTTCTCTTGGAGGTTCAATTGTAACTGTAGCCGAAGACCTATCCCCGACATTGAGTTCAATATCTGTCGGATAAATTGTAACCCATTCGGGCGGTAATCCATCCAGCCGAATATTAAATCCAGCAATCAAATCACCGCCATTGATAATTTCCAGCATGATAGTGACAGTATCACGAACGTTAACCGTCCATTCTATTTCAGAAATGGTGAAAATAACCCGCTCATCTTCCACATCAGGCGGTCGTCCAGCAAAACGTTGTTGACCATTGATAGTTTGAGTAGGTATCGTAGGCGAAGCTGATTCGGGGCGAGTAATTGGTACTGGCATGTTAGCAGGCATGCTCGGCGGCGGCGGGGTGGATGATTCAGATTCGAGCAGAATAACAGTATACCCTAACACTTCAATAGCATCCCCACTTTGCAAATTGCGAGCAAGATTAGGAGAAACAGAACGCCCAGCCAACATGGTCTGACCATCACGGGTAAGCACAATCAAAGTATACGGTTTTTTTCGATAATCAATGACCGCATGAAAAAGAGCAATACCATGCCCTGTTAAAATAATATCATTATCAGGGTGCCGCCCAATATTGCAGATACCTTTATCTTCTGCTAGGTCGTAAAATCCTATTTCACCAGTGGGACTAATAATTTCGAGTTGGTCTTTAACAGTCAATGCCCGCTCCATTTATGTTTTCTAAACCAAGAAAGGTTTTTAAAAATCTTTCTTGGTTAAACTATAAAGGATATTATCATCCAAAAACTTGAATACCCATCGCTAAGGTAGCACATGCCATTAGCACTAAAAAGAAAAACGTAAAAATAATCATGTGAGATAAATAAAACTGAAACTTCAATAAACCAGGAATCGTTATTTGAGCTTCCTCGAAAATGAGGGGAGCATCCTCCTTTTCAACCGATGTTGAAGTTATCCTGAAATCATATTTTTTAGATAGCCAGGGAGCTTTAATCGGTTTGACTAATAAACGTACTGCTAACCGTTCACCTGAATCAATATGTGGTGTCCATGTCCAGTTTTGTTCAATCGTATCCCCAATTGCTCCATCAGGACCAGCCTGCAAGCCATGTGGCGGGGTATCAGGTACGCGCGGCAGATAACTAGGTTTAGTATGTCCTTGTACTTGTTGTGTTGTATGTGTTTGAATATCAGTTTGGACAATTGCAGGCGATGTCTTATTACTATCAGATACGGAAGCCTGACCCGTGCTGTCATCATTCGATTCATTACTCCCCTGAAACTGCTCCATTTCTCTGCCAACTCGTTTTTGTACTTGCTCAACACGTCGCATGCTAGAATACATACGCCTCATGGACATAGCAGTTTTTCTTACGGGTGTGCCAATCGAAGTTGGTAAGAAATAGCCAATTGCCATCAGAATTTCCGCTAAAACGCTTGCCATACGAGCAAATGCACTTACTTGAGCTATTCTTTCACCACAGCCTTTGCGTTCTCCCTGCGGTTGTGATTCTGTAACACCCTCTCTCCCCACGTCAACGGGGTGATGCAAGGGGGGGGCTTCTGCCGAATATTGAATCATGTCAGGGGTGGCTCGATGACCACTAGGTGCTATACCACTGTAAACTGGTTGACGTTGTAATTCTAATGGTATTCCTTTGAGGGTGAAAATAAATTTAAGTGCTTTCAAAGGGTCATCTGCCCACAACTCAAACCGACTAGCTACATTCCCTTGATTATGGATTTCCATGTGACAACTAGCACTGACATCCTTACTCCGTCGCCCGACGAGAAATAATAATAGCATGAACAGGGCAAGTGCCCATATCAAACCCCATACAGCAAACCAAATCGCCGTAGTTTTTAGCGATGTCCATAAATTTCTGACTCGTGTTGGTTGAGAAAGGAGAACAGGCGGTTCGATAAATTCGATTGAAAGGGTGTCTTGTCCTATTCGATTTAATATGTCTGTGGCTCGCACACTGAGTTTTTGTAAGCCCGCTTGATAATTACTGGTATCTAAAGAAAATTCATACGGCGGACGGCTATCGCTGCCGACAGGTTCACCATTTATCAGCAATTCAACATTTTCTAATTTTACTAGAGCTTCGATACGAGCATCAACAAGAAGCTCCTTCCCAATTATCACCTGTTTTTGAGGGGATGATATTGTAACCTGCATGGGTGGAACAATCTTCAATCGTATATCAAACTTGCCAGTATTTCCTGCCTTGTCTATGGCAATCACCTGCAGGGCATGGGGGCCTGGGTCAACCATAGTGCTATCCCATTGATAATCAAAAGGACTTTTCAAAACATGTTCTATTTGATTTTCATCCACAAGATAACGTACTGAATTGATTGACAAATCAGATATGATTTCAGGAGTAAAATGAACGTTCCCGCCCACAACAATATCATTTTCAAAACCAGGTAAATTAACATGGACATTACGAACAGTCGGTGTAAATGAACGGCTATCTTGACCTGCTATTTGTTGGGTATTTGGAGAAATTATTTGAACGACTACTTTTTTCTCCAATATGTCAGGAGTGGAATCCCGACCTGTTGAGTTTGTTATCGTAGGTGATTCGTAGGTTATTTTATATCCTTGTTGCAATAAATCTGCTAAATCAACTAGCGTACCTTCAATACCGCTAACCGTGTTAAGTGGAGCAAATTGTCCTCCCGAACTTGTAGCAATTTGTTGTAAGGTATCAGCTTTGCCTTGTGTTCGCAGACCAACACCTACGATATAGTAGGGGACATGCACATCATTTATTGCGGCTAATGCTTCTTCATCGGTATTTCGTCCTACATTATCTCGCGTATTGGTTACGATAAGAACGGCACGCTGAACTCCTGAAAGTGGTTTAATAACATTTGCTGATTCGATGATTGCTTCATTCAGGGTGGTGAAATTTCCTTCGGGTTGCAAGGAATCGATGATATTTTTTAGAGTGGTTTTATCACTCGTAAATTGTTGAGCATGTCGTAAACCATCGGATAATATCAACATTGCCATCTCGTCATCTGTACGGAGATAGTCAATAAAATTGCTCACGGATATTTTCCCAACCTCTAACGGCTCGGCAGGCATGCTATTATCCATAACCAATACCATTTTTAATTTTGGAGAGGCAGCTGGCTCAACCCGAAGTAAATCGGGTGATATGGCAACGCCATCATCTAACACGACAAAATCTTCTTCAGTCAAACCCAATATAGGTTTGCCTTCCTCATCAACCACGGTTACATAAACAATTACTTCAGGATAGGTATCACTCTTAATTTGATTAAGATAAACAATCACCTGTGGCTCTTGTGCATGCAAAACCAGAGAAGTCCCAAACCCAAAATTATACTTTGGAATGATATTAAACGTCACCAACAGTACAGTTAATATAGCAATGATACCCTTTATAATATGCATGATTCTATATCTCGACTAATAAACGCATTTTATGATGATAATAAGGTAAAATTTCTATCACTTCCGCGACAGTTACACTATTTCCTGGATACTCTTCAGGAGCACTAACTCGAACACTAAAACGATGCTCACCAGCAAGAGGCCAATATTTTTTAGGATGCTTAATAATAAGCGGCACCGACTTTTCTGCTTGTGGGAATAAAATCGGACCCGCACCCAATTCATAGCAATGTGATTCTAGCCCTGACATTTCCATAGTAAACTGCACGCCAGGTGCCTTACCTAAATTTCGCACCGTAACCGAACCTGTGATAGGTTCATCTACAGAAAGCATGGTGTGTGATAAGGTAAGTGTAACCCCTATAGCACTTGATATGGCTGTTCGTTCCGTACCTTGAATACTTGATGTCATTTCCGCAGAAAACTGAATATCTTGTAATTCATCTGATTTACCACCACCGTAGAAAATCAAACTAAAATCAGATATCCGAATACGGTCGCCATGCGTTAGGTTCAGAGTAGAACGAGGCAAAACGGGTTGTTTACCACCCGTTACACCTTCTATAGATACATTAACATCAGCCAAATTTACCAGCCGATAGCCACTTCCACCACCTGCGGAAATAAGTTGAACATGGCGAGGAGCAATTTCCTGGTTATTCTCTCCTTCAAGATGAATGTCATTACCAGGATTGCTCCCGATATGGATAATCGTTTTATCAAGCGGGTATTCCCGCCGCCAACCACGCGGGTCGAGTACTTCTAATAGATAATAGCCCATTTTACATGTGTTCCTTTATTACACTAACCTCTCTTGTCTTGACTGTCAAAGCAAGCTTTGATGCTCCAGTTATGTACTTATATCTCTTGGGATACAAATAATTGTCGCATAGCAAATAATTTATACCCAAGATTACTAAACAAAGAGTATCCCATGGCTCTAGCATAAACCAAACTTAAGTCATATCCTTTTTGTTTGGCATCTACCAAAATATGATTTAACAAAATCATGGCACATTTTTTACGGCGGAAATTATCAAGGGTGCTTGTATTCCAAATACTAATCACGTTATTACTATAAACTGCTGTAGCGGCTACTACAGGAATGTTACCATCAACAAAACCAACAAAATGGCTAATCTGTTCTGAACTGAGTTGGTTGGTGGGATAAAATTTGTATAGGTCTTGTTCAAAAAAATCATAGACTGATTTTAACACCATGTAAAATGCAGTTAAGCCTGGTACGGTAGAAACCTTTTTAATTGTTAATGTTGTTTGTTCGATAAATTCATTTGGGAGGTTGTTCGAAGCAAGGATTGGTTCAGGGGGTAAAGACTGATAGCGTCTTCGAGTCAAGTATTCTCCACCATCTGAAATACGGTGTTCTTCCAAACTTATGGCATACGATACGCCTTGCGATGTAAAAAAAGCGGATGCATCTGCTAAGGTATCATCAGTCAAACCGAATAGATTCAAGGGAATAAGCAAATTATAAAAATATGAATTTATCCCTGAAAAACCAAGTATGTAGTTGTCATAATGTATTACTTCTCCATGTTTGGCATTTTCAATTAGAATAACTTGTGATTGAATTGCATGAGCATTCAAACGACTACGTTCTTCTTCATTCATTTTTGGATTTTTGACCTCCCGTGTATTGGAATGGCAAAGCAAACAACATGACCTCATGCTCGCACATGGAGCGAAAAAGCTTGCTTTTTCATGTCAAAGCAAGCTTTGACCCTCCAGTTTATTTTGTCAAAAAATAGCATTGAACAGCCCTAGGTCTGCTATAGAAGCTTTGCCGTTCCGTATTTTCATGAAAATCCAGTTTACCATGATTATTGTTGATAGGCAACATGGTATGGTTTGCATGCGATTTGGAACATCCAAGCAAGCTTGGAGCATCAAGGTTTTTGTGATTAACCACTACCGCATTACTCTTTAACTTGCCAGACCACATCAATCACAGTGCCATCCACCCACTTAATCGCTGCCACAACTCGGTCTTCAAATTCGATAGGTTGTGGTTTACCGCAAATTCTTTCAGCTTCTTCTTTCAGTTCATGGATAGTTTTAATCGGCAGGTCGGAATCCTTAACGGCTTCTAGCAAGTCAGTTCGACGGGGATTAATGGCTATGCCTCTTTCGGTAACAATGACATCAATCAACTCGCCAGGGCCGGTTATGGTAGTCACTTCATCACGAATAACAGGAATCCTGTCCCTGAATAACGGAATCGGCATAACGACAGTTTTACTGAAAAGACAGTTTTGCCAGCCACCAATGCCATGCAATAAATAGCCATCGGAATGAGTTACAACATTCCCATTAAAATTGACATCAACTTCGGTCGCCCCCAAAATAACCACATCCACCATGCCCGCAAAGTTGCCCTTGCCATGATAGTTGTAGCTAGTGAAGGGACTGGTATCAACATGATTCGGATTCTCACGCATGGAACGAATACCTTCTAAGTCAAAAGTCTGCCCATCCAAGATATATTCAACCAATCCTTCCTCGAACATTTTCACCAAATATTGGTTACTGCCTGCACGAGCAAATCGAGCTTTAATGCCCCTCTCACGCATGATGTCGCCAAAATAGTTGCCGATTGATAGAGATGTACCACCTGCACCTGCTTGGAATGAAAAACCATCGCGGATAATCCCCGCCTCGTCACAGAACTTTGCTGTCAATTCGGCGAGGTACAAACGGTCAGGGCTTTTTGTGATTTGGGTCGTGCCTGAAATAATCCGTTCGGGGATACCGATTTTGTCCATCTCAACCACATAATCTACATAATTTCCTTGAATTTGCCAAGGGATGCATGGGAAAGGAATTAAGTTATCGGTTACAACAATGACCTTATCGGCATATTGCGAATCGGCTAGAGCAAATCCCAACAAGCCACATGCCGATGAGCCTGTTACACCGTTGGCATTGCCGAATGGGTCAGCCGTTGGAGCAGCGATGACTGCAATATCAATCTGTACTTCTCCGTCTTGGACTGCCTGATATCGTCCGCCATGTGAACGAAGCACAGCCGTACCTTTCATTTTTCCTTGCGTGGTAAATCGACCTAACGGTCCATTCATACTCCCTTCGATGCGGTTTAATGTACCATCTTCAAGATAAGCTGTCAAACGTTCTTGACATTGGAATGAAGCCGACGGATACCACACCAAATCTTTTATGCCCAATTCAGCCGCAATATCAAAAATTTGATTAGCTACTAAATCCCCATTCCGAAAATGGTGATGGGTTGAAATGGTCATGCCATCCTTAAGCCCTGCTTTAATCAGAGCTGTTTTCAAATCAGGTATCAGCTTATTGCCGTCAAGTGGATAGTCCGCACATGAGGCGATGCGGGGGGCATGTTTTCTACCTGTCGGTTTGTATTTGCCCACCCCCATGAATAGCACAACTGGTTTGCCATTGATTTCGGTCGGAATATTTCTACCTACTGCATTTTTTTTAAATTTAACCATTTTCTTTCTCCTTCCAATCCTTTGCTAATTTGCCAATGTCAATCGCCATTTCGACGGTTCGTTGAGCCCGTTTGACGACAGGAGGGTCAATCATCTTTGAGCCAAGTGAGACAACGCCTAATCCTTTTTTTGTTGCCTCGTCAAATGCCCACACAATTCTTTTTGCCTTTTCGATTTCGGTTTTATTTGGGGCATAATATTCGTGAATGACCCCGATTTGGCGAGGATGAATACAACCCATGCCATCAAAGCCAAGTGACTTTGATTCTAGCACTACATCCCGCAAAGCATCCATGTCAGATACATCTGAGAAAACCGAATCAATCGGCTGAATCTTAGCAGCACGAGCTGCGTTCACAACTTGGCTTCGGGCAAAGAACGTTTCATGCCCTTTGCTAGTGCGTTGAGTTCCCAAATCAGCCGTATAATCTTCTAAACCAATGGCAAGTGCCACCATGTTATCGGCGGCTGTAGCAATCTGATAAGCATTGACTACACCCAATGCACTTTCAATAATTGGCATAAGATAAATCGGATAGTTTTTGTCTTCTGATTCCAAAATTTGAGTAATCTTATCGTTGATTTGTCTTATATCATCCGCCGACTCACATTTTGGAATGAGGATAAGATTCACATGGTTGGGAACGATATAATTCAAATCATCTAATCCTTTTGGGAGTTGATTGATTCGTACCATGCGTTCTGCCCCATAAAAATTAACTTGACGTAGAGCATTTCGTACTAAAAATTTTGCCTCATATTTCTTGTCATGGGCAACAGAGTCTTCTAAATCCAAGATAATTCCATCAGAATGATGTATCCCAGCATTAAGCATAAACTTGGGGCTGTTGCCTGGCAAGTAAAGCCGAGACCGCCGATAACGGTCTTTCTTGGTATGATTCTGGTTTTCAGGGAGAATATCCAACAAATACTCTTTATCGATTTCGATGTTTTGCTGGAGCGTCAGAGCTTGTTTTGACATCTTGATAGCCGCCTCAAAACGAGCTGCTAATACAAACGGTAATGCACCGCTATCTTCTATTTTTATGTTGGCATTCTTAATATCGAAAAATGCAAATACATCTCGACATAATTCTAGAATCGAATCGCCAAATAATTTTCCAACTTTGCTTTGTAGTTCTATGTTAATGCCGCCCTTATTTGTTAATTCAAGGGTAACAAAACAATCTGAACGAACTGTTTTTCCTTTATTTCCTGTGGTTACAATTTTGTCCACAATTTCCTCCTATTAAGAAAATATCAGGAAAGTATACTTTGATTTGAATATTTGGGCAAGTAATGTGAGATATACTTTAGAAACCGTTCACCCCAACCCCTAGGGCTACTCAATGCTAGTTGTAGGGGTGTATGGCCATACGCCCTTACTATTAGGGATGTTCAAAGCTTGCTTTGACATGAAAAAGCGAGCGATTTGATGCTCCATTGTGCGACTACATGATTGGAAATCATGTCGAAGTTCTTGCCAAACGTTCAATTGCATGGTACAATTTCACTATCTTACATGCCAAGACCTGACAGGTTTCTAAAAACCTGTCAGGTCTAACAATAGAGATTAAGATTTTTATTTGATTCATAAACAACAAGGAGGTAAACGGCTCAAAAATCTATTGAGCCGTACTATTTATACTAAAAATGGGCACAAAGTAACATTTTCATGAAGATATCTTACTGGAGCGTCAAAGCTTGCTTTGACAGTCAAGACAAGAAAGGTTTTTGAAAACCTTTCTTGTCTAACTATAAACCCAATAGTACTGTCATGACAACTCACAACAGTGGTGATGAAAATAGTAATGCAACCATTACTTGGTCACCAAATTATGTTGGCGTTGAAACGGCAAAATCATACGCAAAAGCGGTTGTCATTGCTACACAAATAGGTCGCTTAGCAGAGGGCTTACCAGATACAGATGCGAAAATCATCAATCAAGTCATAGCCACATTTGATGGCGTGACACAGATTAAAATCGCAGAAACCGACCCTCGTATGCAATAACATTATCACATCATCAACCGTAGCCGCAATTTCCAATTGCAAAACTACGTGATTTGGAAATCACGACTACGGATTTGACCATACTTTCATGCACAACTATCATCGTTACATTCCTTATATCCTCATCATAATTGCCACATCATTATACATCTTCACTTTGGATACAGGGCTACGGACAGATGAATTGATGGGTGGTGATTTAATCACCCATCAATATGCCCAAGTGCAAGGGCGACCAAGCAATGCACCTGGCTATCCACTGTATACCATGCTCGGTTGGGTATGGTTTCGTGTGGGGCGTTTATTTCTTAGCTGGCTTTTCAACCCGATTCAAATCCTCTCATTTTATTCCACGCTATGGGGATTAGCTTCATTGTGGATATTGTATCATCTCCTCATGCGTCCTGAAGTAACCAACAAAAATTGGGGCATCGCTATCTTACTGACCAGCTTTTATGGGGTGACTTATTTTTTTTGGTATTATAGCGTCACCACCGAACAATACACTTCTGCCATTTTCCAAACCCTGCTCATTGTATGGCTTGCCTTTGAATGGGAACAAAACCCCTCAAATAAAATCCTGCTCATGATGGCTTTCATGTGTGGCACCATGCTTGCCAACATGATTACGACATTGTTTATTTTACCTCCCTTGTTTTACCTGATATTTAGCAAGCGACCTCGCATTTTAACCGACATAAAATTAGTCATGCAAGCAATTATCTTCGGTTTATTTCCCACCATCAGTTATGCTTATATTTACATTCGAGGACTACAGCATCCTGAATGGCGAGGTGAAGGAGAATGGACAAATGTCACCGAATGGTTTTTCCAATTCATTACCATTCAACAGGGACAAGATGAATTAACACTAGGCTTGACGCTAGAAAATATAATCACTCACGAATTTCCATCTATCATGGCACATGAATTAACTTTGCCAGTTTTGTTAGGTGGCATTATTGGTTTAGGCATGTTCGGCAGACGAAAGGCAATTTTCTTTTATGGAACATTATTTATCTACATGGCATTTGTGGTTGCGTATCGTTTTGGCAACTGGTTTCAAGTTATTTTGCCCATGTATCCTTTAATCGTGCTTGGGTTCGGCAAAAGCATAACGTACTACAAACATTTTACATGTGATTCTTGGCTTATGTCCACCAGACAAGAAAGGTTTTTGAAAACCTTTCTTGTCTTAACCATGAAAACGTTGTCTCTTCTATTGATCATGTTAGTCAGTTACCGATTTATCATCAGCTTACCACAAGCAAATCAGCACTATCTTCCACAAGATACAGCACTTGAACCAGGCTGGGCAATAATAACCGACATTTCAAAAGCAGGCATGGGCAATGAAACTATCACTATCTCTCCAGAATTTCAAGAATGGTTGGCATTGCAATACTTGCTTGAGATTTGGGATGTGGATATTTTGCTCGAACTGCATGAACCAAATACTCCCGCCGAATTTATAACTCGTCAAGCAATTATTGCACAAACCCATCAGATTAATTTAGAATCAATTCATCCTCAAGCAATTGGCAGAGAGGTTATTCATCTCAAGCATGAACGAAACATAATTGCCTCTGAACTTGCAATTTTATCGGGAAATATGCTAAATTTTGGTGGGATGATTTATCTAATTGATTACGAAGTTTATGATGGGGGCGAATTAATTACTATGTCATGGCTGGCACCAAATTTAATCCTCACCGATTACACCATGTCAGTTCGCTTGTGGCAACATGGGCAACCAATCGAAGCATGGTCAGGTCTATTAATCCAAGACCATCGTCCAGTTTGGAACATGTATCCAACAAATTACTGGCATGCCAATGAAATTGTTAAAGACAGTTACACCTTTACACTACCACCACATGCCCAACCTGACCAAATTCAAATAGTGATTTATCACGTAACAGAAGATGGTTTTGAAAATTTAGATGCTCATTTTTTAAACATAGACTTTTAGGATAACACCACCCCTAACCAACAGGGCTGTTCAATGCTAGTTGTAGTGGCGGCCGTACGCCACTACTATTCATGGCTTGTTCAATGCTATTTTTTGACAAGATAAATTGGAGGGTCAAAGCTTACTTTGACATGAAAAAGCAAGCTTTTTCGCTCCGTTGTGCGACCACGTGATTGAAAATCATGTCGAATTAGATTATTTCCGAGTCGCCTGTTTAGCAAAACGCTTGGCAGCTGAGGCAGTAGTCCTCACTGCTTGATAGACATCAGCTGTGTCATCGCCTTGTTGACCACTTGGCATATGTCCATCACTACGGGTACTTTGCACAATATCGGGTAAAGCCTTAGCTAAAATGAGCGTAGATAATGCCGACTCGCCACCTGATTGATTGACCAAAATAGGACGTGGTACCGTTTTGACCAATTTTTCAGCGACATCTAGTCGTCTCATTTCCAATTCATACTGCAAAACAGCACGATTATCTTGGTATGACTTACCTAAGCTGGTTAATGCTCGGGCTTCATTTTCAGCCGATGTTAGTTCGGCTTGACCATCAGCCTCGATATCTAAGCGAATCTTTTCAGCCTTTGCCTCCTGCTCTTGTAGCATTTGAGCCACACTCTCTTTTGCCTGATTGACCGCTTCCTTAACTAACCGCAACTTTTCATCACGGTCTTTCTTTGCCCGTTCAATCTCCATGTGAATCATATCGTTACGTTGTTTCTTGGTCAATTCCCATTCTTTTTCATACGAAGACCGCTCTTTTGCCACACGTTCATGTGTAGCTAAATTTCCTTGATATTGGTCAGGCAGACGCACATCAGGAATATTCGCCCCTGTAATCTTTATACCATAACGCGACATTTGCCGATTGAGGGTTTCTCGCATGCCGCCGACATCACTTCCACGCAAATCGTAGGCATTAGCTGTTTCCAACAAACGACAACGACGACGAATGGCATCCTGCACAGCACTACTCAACACAATATCAAAATTACTAGCACCGATATTTCGCACAAAACGAATCGGGTCCGTAATTCGTAATTTAAGGAAAAATTCAATGGATTTCAACGGCACATTTTCTTTTGTCGGACATGCTAATACTGGTGCCGTGTAGGGAATTTCTGTCGAGGTATCGACGATATACTCAACCTTTTCCCAAGGCCAAAACAAGAAATGACGACCTGGTTCTAACACTCCTACAATTTTACCGTATTTGGATAACACACCAGTAGTACCTTGTTCAATCTCAACTAAGATACTATTGCGAGCTGCAACACTCCCAAAAACAACAAATACAATCCCTGCTAAAACACCAAACAAGAGGCTTGTCACAGGCAACCATATAAGTGCAACAAAGAAATAAAATGCCAGTCCAAACCAGCCCATCCAGCCAAAACTGCGTTTCTCTTTGGGGATGACCACTGGAACTAAATTCCCATCTTCTCCTGAACGTAACAGTTGTTTGACTTCATTCCAACTGGCTACAACTTCTTTTATTTTAGAAAAACCATTTTGATTTATATTAGCTGCCATAATCCCCTCCCAATTCTTCTTTTTTGGCTTCTACTAATTCTTTAATTTTTCTACCACGTTGCACAACGCGTGTTTCAATTTCCTGCATACGATTTCGGATATCTTGAATATCCTTTGGCGTATAAAGGGTGGTATCTTTTAGTCCCATCGTTTCTTTGGCAATTTCCATCAAGTTAATCTCATTTTGGTCAGCCGGACCGACATTGATAACTTGAGGCAGACTACTAGAAACTGATTCGATTTTATCTAAAATCCGTTTTTGATACCTATATTCTAGGATTTCAGGATACCGTCCGCTATTAATGGCACGAATATCAAGAGATTGTGCTTCTAAGAGAGCCGCATTTGCCTTTGCCTCACTCTTTGCCTCAATAAGCAGTTGCTTAGCATAAGCATTTGCTTTATTGATTTCCATCTCATAAGCAGTATCAATTTGAGCCTGATAGGTAGCAATAACCGCTTTGATTTCCGAAAGAGTTTCTCGTAATGAAGCCAAGTCCTTATTCAATTCACCTTCATCTTGTTCTTTTTGCAACTTGAGTTCATACTCATAAGTATAGGCTTCCTTTGCCACTCGAATCACTTCAGAGGCGGCTAAGTCCATGCGATATTTTTGGCTAGATGGTTCAGCAAGGGTGATGTTGGCACTGGTAAACCGAACGGCTGGCAAAAATTGATTATTGAGTGTATCCAACATGCCTTGTGTACTTTCGCCCACCAAGTCATAAATGGATTCCGCTCGTTGTTCGTAGATTAGAGAACGTGTAACTTCACTAACAGCATTTTGCAACTTCTCTGAAAAGCCTTGAGACCCACCCAATGTGAAAATAAATTTATTGGGGTCTTCTATCCGAAATTGCAAAAATAGGTCAACCGAAGCCTCCACTCGTTCTTGAGTCGGTGCTTGACGGATGGGAGCGTTATACGGATACTCGCGGGTAGTATTGACCACATAGCTAACCTTCTTCCATGGGTCAAGCAAAACCTTTTGACCTGGTCCGACTTCTTCGACGACCTTACCCCATTTGGTAATAAGAGCCTTACAGCCGTCAGGAATCATAACATAAGTATTTTGCCAGGCTCCAAAGGCAATGATAAACACCCACAAAATCCAATAATGTGGACCAACAAATGCCCATTGACTAAGTGCCAATCCTACTATGCCGACAATGAACATAAATCCTGCCAACCATAACCAACCCCAATTACGAGAATGTTTTGGCATGACCACAGGGGAAATAACATTAACATAATCTCCCGATTCTTTCTGTTTCGCGGTGGAACGATTCAACGTTTGAGCCGCTTCAATTAACGATGTAACCGTTTGCTCAATTCGTGTATCGATTGAACCACTACCCATGTCCTTTGCCGAAAGAAAGTCTTGCGGGTTCATGCGAAATTCATCCGATTCTGCTATGTCAGACATGGTATCTCCTATTTGAGACACTGTCCGTCCCATTTGAGACATCGTCCTAGCCGCTTGCTTAAATTTACTCATACACACCAGCCTTTGTGTAAATATTAAAACTAAATGTAAATGCGTTTACTTCTAGAGGTATAACACATTTTGACTTAGTAGTCAAATTTGCTAGTGTATTTTGATTTAAAAAGTAGGGGCGGCCGTACGCCCCTACTACTAGCTGACAAAAGGTGGAGTGAATAATTACCAATTTTATCCCCAAAAAGTTCGCACAAATATCACATCACCCCAAACCATGATAATCCAGCCAACGATAATTAAAAATGGTCCATAAGGAATATAAGTTCGTTTGGTAACCAGTCCGAATAATAATGTTGGAACTAATACAATGCCTGCTAAAATAGCACTGTACAAGATAACCAAAATAATATAAGGAAAAGCAGTAATTAATCCTAGAAATGTTGCTAATGTAACATCGCCACTACCAAGCCCACCTTTGTATAAAAGATTACCAAAAACAAAAAGCCCGTAAAAAATAATAAAGCCAACTGCTCCACCAAAAATTGCCTGTCTCCAATTGAAGGTCAAGCTAAAAAAACTTCCCATGACAGCTAGCAAAATAGCAGGTAGAATTATAACATTTTGGATGAGGCGGTGTTCCAAATCAGTTACCATGAGCAGGATTAAAATGCTGGTGTAGGCAAATAAAAATCCCAAATGTGGTGAAGCCCCTTCGTAGTGATACAAAAAAATGAACAAGATAGGCGTTATTAGTTCAACGATAACTAACCGTAAACCGATAGTTTTACCACATGCCGTAGGACGGACTTCTAGGCTATCCCGAACTGTACATTTATGATTGCCTGTTAGATAAGCAATCACCGCACTCCATTGCATCCATTTTTTAGGAGCATGACAATATTTTGTCTGGAGTCCACAGTCTTTTGTGGATAAACTTTTATCATCATCCGCAGTGGCAGTTGAAATATACGAAGTATTATCATCCACAAAATTTTTACAAAACGGAACTTGCCAAAGCGATTCTCGTAAAGGGAGCACAGAAGCACAATGGTTAATCACAACTCCAACAATCCAACCAATTAAAAAAATAGTCCCAGAAATTAGCATTTAATGTTCCATTTTAAGATTAATAGTTGACAATCAGCTACTAATCTTTAATAATTTATTTCAATGAAAAAAATATTATTCCCTTTGCTGATTATTTTTTTGTTACCATTAGCATGTAACATATATACACAAGAACAAACTCCAGTTTATGTTACAACTTCTCCTCACAACATGGTTCCGTCGTTTGATTTGTCATTGCATAAACAAGCAATGCAACCTTGTTTTGCAGATGACGTTGACAAAAATATTAAGAAAGGTATCACGATATATAATATCAAAATAAATATCATTCCGTCAAGTTTAGCTACTGAACCTAAGTTTATTGGCTCAATGCATGTCCATTATACCAATACAGAATCGGTTATGCTAAACCAGTTGTTTTTCCGTCTCTTTCCAAACACATCTGCTTTTGGTGGTACAATGAATATTTCTTCAACATACATCAATAATCAATTGATAAATCCTGAACTTGTATCAGGAAATAGTACCTTGATTATTCCTCTCAGTACTCCTTTGGCTCCAAATGACCATGTTCAAATTTACATGACTTATGAGGCAACAATTCCAACCACGATGCAAAATGGGTATGGTCGGTACACGTATTATAACGACGTACTTTCATTGCCAAATTTTTATCCTATCATTCCTGTTTTTGATGATAAGGGCTGGCATGTTGAAACATCCATTCCTTATGGCGATGTAACCTATACCGATATTGCCTTATACGATGTTACTATTACCGCTCCCAAAAATATGATAATAGTTACTTCGGGCGATATTATTGCCAAATCGACAAGACATGAGGTACAGACGGTTCGAGCAGTCACAGGTCCCATGCGTGACTTTTATATTACAATGAGTGAAAAATTTCAAAGTGTTAGTCAAGAAATTGACGGAATAAAAATCAACAGTTATTATCCAGCAGAACAGACTGAACAAGGCAAGTTTGCCTTAACGGTAGCGGTTGAGTCTTTTAGAACATTCAACCAACTTTTTATTCCATACCCATACCATGAGTTTGACGTTGTGGCTGTTCCGACTAAAGCGGGCGGCATGGAATATCCTGGTATTATTGTCGTTGCCAAACGGTATTATTATCAAACCGAGAAAGACTTTTTTGAATTTGTTACTGTCCATGAGACAATACATCAATGGTGGTATGGTCTAGTTGGAAACGACCAAATTAATTATCCATGGCTAGACGAAGCCTTAACACAGTATACATGTATTCAGTATTATGAAAATCGTTATGGAGATGGACAGCGAAAAAGACAGATTGACAGATGGTTTAATAACAGCTATCAAATTTTGCTTAATACCAATTCAGACCGACCTGTTGCTGGTATGGTTTCTGATTTTTCTGGTGCAGATGAATATGGTGCTGTTGTTTACGGCAAAGGTCCACTTTTTTTTGAGGCGGTTCGAACACAATTGGGGGACGAAGCTTATTTTGACAGCATGCGGACTTATGCCGAATGCTATCGCTACAGTATTGCCGACCCACAAGATTTATTAGATATTTTTACTGAAGTGGGAGGACAAAACGTAGAAGATTTGTATCAAGAGTGGATTTTAGGAAGTCAATAGACCAATAATTATTCACTCCCCCTCGTTAGTAGACCAAATGCGTATAGTCATCATGCGACAAAGTAACCTTTATGCTGAAGGACTTGAAAATGGCAAATATATCGGTAGTAAATGGGGGGGGAAATATTTGCGTGCACCCAATATCTTTTTTACGATTTTGCGAAAAGATAAGGATGTTCTTGTACCATTAAAAGATGTGGCAAATATTATTGCTGGTATTATCACAGGAGCAAATTCCTTTTTCTATCTAACCCAAACAGATATAAAAGCATGGGAAATTGAAGAAAAGTATCTAATTTCAACAGTGAAAACTCCAAAGGAATTAAAGACAATATCTTTTAGTAGACATGATTTGAGACAGAAAATTTTATATGTTGAAGGACGTAAAAATGAACTTGATAAAACAAATGTGTTGGAGTATATTCTCAAACATGGTGAATCAAAAAATATACACCTTAGAAGAAGTTTTGAAAATAGAGACCCCATGCATTGGTACAAAGTGCGTTTGAAAAAAGCACGACTGTTATGGGTAGACCTTCGAGGTGATAAACATGTTTGCCATTATAATCAAGATTATTTACCATAATTGACAAAAAAACAAATGAAAACTGTAAAACAAATTTTATTTGGATATGGTATGTAAAGCCCTCTCATTGTAGTGGAGGGGACTACTAAGAATTAGTACTAAGAATTAGTATAATGAAAAACAACGACAGAATAAAAAACCACCTATCAGAAAGGTGGCTTTTCAGTGGCGACGACTGGACTTGAACCAGTGACCCAGGGCTTATGAGTCCCTTGCTCTACCGACTGAGCTACGTCGCCTTAAAGTACAATAGCTAATTATACATGCTTTTTATTTTTTTGCAAATTGAAAACGTGTTTTTTTGCAAAATTTATGCTGTTTTTTCTTGCTTAAACCTTTCCATTTCTAATTAAGGACA
>NBMH01000220.1 GCA_002084875.1 Anaerolineaceae bacterium 4572_78
TTTTTTTAATAATTGCTTTTGAAATTTTCTGTTACATATTGCCAAGTTTGTGATATAATTAATAATGAAGTTTTACTTAATCAATATTTTAAAATAGGTGATAGTAATATATTGACTGATGGGTGCTGTGTTCACATCATCAGTCAACACACCACTACCACCTTCAAATAGAGGTAATCATAATGAACAATCTAAATTTTAATCATATCCATCTTGCTGAATCTGACATGTTAAATAATGTCATTGGATGGGTATATCAATCAGGGAAAATTGCCATGCGTTATTTTAATAATGTTGTTCCTGAGTGGAAATCTGATGATACATTTCTTACCCAGGCTGATTTGGAAGTGCAGAAATTTCTTGCGGAGAAAATTCATGAGACTTATCCTAGTCATGGCTTTATCGGTGAAGAAAATGATGGGGAAAGAGATAATAATCATGCCTCAGATATTTGGGTGATTGACCCAATTGACGGCACCACTGTTTTTGTACAAGGTTTACCAGGCTGGGGAATAGCTGTAGGACTGCTATCAAATGGAAATCCAAAATTTGGTGTTTTCTACATGCCCCTACTTAATGACATTAGTTATACTACCAACAATGGAGCATATTATAATAACCAGCGTTTGGAAAATACCATAAAATCAGATTGGCATCAGAAAGGATTTTTGGGGATTAACTCAACCGCTTATGTTGATTATCATATCGATGTTCGTCATACTCGGACACTTGGCAGTATAAGTGCCAATTTAGTCTATGTTGCTAGAGGGTCAGCCGTAGCAACTTTTATTCCCAAAGCTCGTTTGTGGGATTTGGTGGCTGGGGCAGCAATTCTAAATCAAGTCGGTGGGGAAATGAGATATTTATCAGGAAAACCAATCAACTACTTGGACCTACTCTCATCTCACGCATGGGAAGTGATGAATGGTTACACAAGGTAAAGGCTCCACTACGTCAATTTTCTTGTTCTATCAAATCCTGCACTCCTTCCAACAATTTCGTTACAGTTCGCCACTTATTCAACGAATAAATATGCAAACCGACAACGTCATTTTCCAATAAGTTACGTGCTTGATTAATCGCGTATTCGATACCTGCCATTCGTTGCTCGGCTGAATCCATGTCATACTTGGTAAGTGTATCATACAAATGTTTTGGAATACTAGCCCCACACATTGAGGTAATCCTCTTTATCTGTGAAAATTTGACAATGGGCATTATCCCAGCTACAATGGGAACAGTAACACCTGTCTTTACTGCCCGCTCCCGAAAACGAAAAAAATCAGTATTATCATAAAAAAGTTGCGTAATTACAATCGTTGCTCCTGCGTCAACTTTCCGTTTTAGGTTTTCCATATCTGTGACTAAATCTCTACATTCAGTATGACCTTCAGGATATCCTGCCACACCGATATCTAAGGCATCTGTTTCATTGCGAATAAACGCTACCAATTCATTGGCATGCTGGAATCCATCAGATGGAATGGGAAAATCAAGGGTATTTTTAGGTATATCTCCACGCAAGGCAACAATATTTTCCGCTCCTTGAGCAATCGATTCATGCAAAAATTTACGTATCTGTTCTTTACCTGCTCCAATTAATGTAAAATGTGGTACACTGGTTACTCCTATCGACTCTCTCACTTTTTGAGTCAACTCAAGTGTTCTATCACGAATAGAACCACCTGCCCCATAAGTTACTGATACAAATTGCAAAGGCAAACCCTTTAAATGTGACAAACGACGATATAAATTTCCCCATCCTTTTTCAGTTTTAGGTGGAAAAAGCTCCACCGACAAGATGGGATACGATTGAGCATACATTTCACTAAATTTCATTTGTTTTACTCCTTAATACTCGTGAAGGTCATAAAGTAATATTTTGGATATAGACATGACAGATTGGTATAGACCTGTCAGGTCTAACCATTATCTCGTGTGAGTAGGTGCTCTAATTTGCACAGTTGTGAATTATATATTATATTCAGACACAAAATAACATATATTTACTGAAATGTCAAAAATCAGAAAGAAGGAGAATGTAATGAAATATAAAATTCATGGTGAACTTGCCCAAGTAGCCGAGTTGATTTTTTCAAAGAACGAAACATGTTGGGGGAGTCGTGGTTCAATTATGACCATGAGTAGCAAAATAGAATGGAGTCTCAAAGTGCCAGGCGGTGTTGAGGGTGCTATTCGCCGTAGTCTATCGGGTGAAAATATTAGCTTAACCTTTATTGAGGCTAAAGCTGATGACCAACGAATAATGCTTGCTTCAAATCAACCTGGTAAGTTAATGGGCTGGGATTTGTCGCAAGGGGCAATCATGACCACGCGTGGTTCATTTGTGGCTGCATTTGGTCCGCAGGTCAATATTGACATCTCCATTGCTAAACGAGCTGGAGCCGCTATTTTTGGAGGTGCAGGGCTATTTCTGCAAAAAATTTCAGGACAAGGGATAGCTCTTATTCATGGAGCAGGAGATTTTGTAGACCGTCAACTTGAAAATGGAGATTCAATACTGGTCAGCACTGGAAATTTAGCTGCCTTTGCTGATAGCGTTGATTATAACATCGAAACTGTTAGTGGTTGTCGCCGTATTTTCTTTGGCGGAGAAGGCTTATTTATGACCAAACTCACGGGACCAGGACGTGTTCTTTTACAAACTCTCAAGCGTGTAACAAGCACAACAACTTAAGACATAGTCAAGATTTTTTGGAGCGAAAAAGCATGCTTTGACCATCTAAGGTTACAGATTTTTTAATTTCTCCGTTTGGTCATGACTAGTCAATACCTCAATAAATTCGTTCAATTCACCGTCCAAAACATCAGATAAACGGTGACTAGTATAGGGAACACGGTGGTCAGTAATGCGTGTTTGAGGAAAATTGTAAGTACGAATCTTCTCGCTACGGTCACCTGTGCCGATTTGTGAGCGGCGATTGTCTCGTTGTTTTGCTTGGAGTCGTCGTTGTTCTATGTCGTACAACTTTGCTCGTAAGATTGTCATAGCCTTAATACGATTTTGCAATTGGCTTTTTTCATCTTGACAACTTACCGTAATCCCTGTTGGAATGTGAGTCAGGCGGATAGCGGAGTCGGTAGTATTGACACTTTGTCCTCCCGGTCCACTTGAACGAAAAATATCCAACCGAATATCATTTTGGTCAATTTCGACTTCAACATCCTCCATTTCAGGTAAAACTGCTACAGTAGCTGTTGAGGTGTGAATCCTACCGCTACTTTCCGTGTCAGGAACACGCTGCACACGATGCACCCCGCTTTCGTATTTCAGTTTGGAATAAGCACCTTTGCCTGCTACTTTAAAAATGACCTCCTTAAAACCACCGATTCCTGACTCGTTGCTATTAAGCAAACTTGTTTTCCAGTGATTTTTTTCTGCATAACGACCGTACATGCGAAATAGGTCAGCTGCAAACAAACCTGCTTCATTACCACCTGCCCCAGCTCGAATTTCAACAATCACGTTCCTATCATCGTTTGGGTCTTTTGGGATGAGTAGAATCCGTAATTTCTCACTTAGTTCCTCAAGTTTTTCTGTTAAAACTTGTTTTTCATCTTTGAAAAGCTCTTGTTCTTCGGGGTCATCTAATCCTGATGTTAGAACCGATTTAACATCTTCCAATTCCGATTTTAATTGCAAATACTGTTTATATAACTCTACTGTTTTACTTAGACTTGATTGTTCTTGACCATATTTTCGCAAAAGGTTATGGTCAGTCACTACTTCAGGTTGAGCCATCAGGTCTGAAAGTTTATTGTAGTGAGCCAATATTGTTTCAAGTTGATTAAACATTGTTTACCTCTTTTTTTATTCCATTTCACATTTCAATCATACCTATTTTATTTCATTTGGTCAAATATTGAGATACATTTTATTTTTGGGGCATTATCTAAGAATAGCATCAAATTACCAATTTCGGATTCCTAACTTGACCATATAAAAAATTAAATATACAATTTATCTCGTTATAATTTTGTATGGAATTAAGTAATCAAGCAAAAGAATTTGTGAAAGCCATGTGTCAGACAAGAAAGGTTTTCGAAAACCTTTCTTGTCTTGACTGTCAAAGCAAGCTTTGACGCTCCAGTAAGGTGTCTTTATGACAATGTGACTTTACCTACTTGGCTACAAAAAATCACAAAACTTATGCTTAGGTACTTGCAGATGCAGGAGCGAAAAAGTTTTAGTTTTTTCATGCAAAAGATAAATCTTTTGTACTCCTGCCTACTTATGGAGAGAAAAATGGTTTACATTTGACTGTAATCCCACAGGTTCAGACCAAAAATATGCCGCTAACCAACAATTTTGTCGTATCTTTGCCCGAAAAAAAAATATCAAAGTATATGACATTAACCGCGGCATCGGCACCCATGTGGTGATTGAAGAAGGATTAGCTGTACCAGGTTGTACCGTTGTTTCTACTGACTCCCATGCTAATATTTTGGGAGCAATCGGAGCATTTGGGCAAGGCATGGGCGACCAAGATATTGCTGCAGTGTTTGCACATGGTTCTATTTGGTTCAAAGTACCACAATCGGTCAAGATTGTGTTGAAAGGCAAACGCCCACCAAAGATTTATGCCAAAGATGTAGTTCTAAATTTACTTAATCACTTTGGGGCAAATACACTGCTTGGTTATTCGGTTGAGATTTATGGCGATGAAGTGGACAAATTCACCTTAGATGAACGAATTACTATTTCTTCAATGGCAACCGAAATGGGAGCAATTGCTGTTCTATTTACTCCTTCTGAATCAATCATGCAGTATTGTGAGAAGAGGTCAGGTAAAAAATTGGAAATGGTCAGGGCAGATAAAGATGCCGTATATCACCAAGAATTTGAATTGGACATAAGCCAATTCATTCCAATGACATCGTTACCTGGTCATCCTGATGATACAGTTGATTTTAATAAAGTGAAAAAAACTAAGATTGATTCAGCATTTATCGGTAGTTGTACCAATGGTCGGATGGAGGACATGCACGCAGTGGCAGATGTGTTGAAAGGGCGAAAAGTCGCACCTGGTGTCAACTTAAATATCGTTCCTGCAACAGATAAAATTTGGCAACAATGTCTTTCGGAAGGATTGATTACAATTTTTAAGGATGCTGGAGCATTAATCGGCAACGCTGGTTGTGCGGGTTGTGCCGCTGGACAAATCGGACAAAATGGACCTGGTGAAGTTACTGTCAGCACTGGCAATCGTAACTTTCCTGGCAAACAAGGAAAAGGAGAGGTATATTTGGTCTCACCAGCAATAGCGGCTGCTTCTGCCGTAGCAGGTTATATCACTGTCCCAAATGAGATTCCCGATAAACCAGCAGTCTTTACTTCTGGAGAGACAAAGCATGTTTTGTCTGTCAAACCAAGGTTTGATGCTCATGGAGAAGCAAAGCCTGCTTTGTCAGATAAGCAAACAGTTATCGAAGGCAAAGTGTGGATAATCGAGAAAGATAACATTGATACTGATATGATTTATCATAATCGTTATCTTGCTATTACCGATATCAAAGAAATGGGACAATACACCTTTGATAATCTGAAAGG
>NBMH01000046.1 GCA_002084875.1 Anaerolineaceae bacterium 4572_78
AAGATATTTATCGGCGGGGTCTTCAAAGCCCCAAATTCCATAATTATCGGTAAATGTTTTGGTATTACAATTATAATCAATGTAAGGGGCACCGCCACCACTTGTTAAACCACCTGACCATAACGGACCCTTGGGCGTGAGGCGGTGGTCAATGAAATATTGCTTGATAGCATTAACATACATCCAATAATCATCGCCTGTTCCCTCAACACTGTATTTACTTATGATGGTCTGATGGGAAAAATTCATTTGTGACATAACATGCAGTTCATCGGGAATAGCAAAATTAAACACATGAAGTTTGACAGGAATATCCACCCCACCGATTTGGACATTCATGGTATAGTCTCCTGAAGTGGTGCTTTTGGGAACAAATACGCTAAACCAAAATGCGGTATTTTCACCAGCCACGAGGCTGACCGAATCTCCATTTTCAATGGGCCATAACGGGTCAGGATAATCGCCTGTTTGACCAAGATTATCTGTCGCTTGAGTAATATTAACATACTTGACTTGGTATATTTCGGTAATGATACTCGAACCGAAATCGCCCATGCTGACTGTTACATCCCCCGAATTGGTCGGCTTAATCACGATTTGAAATGGCTCAAATTCGTTTTGTGCGGCATAGACTTTTACATCTGTCCCCATGTCTTCAGGAACATCATCATCCTTAAAGACACGTTCACTAGGAGGCGTTGTCCAAAACTGGTAATCGGTAGTAGATTGGCTCAATTTATGGATGTATGTTTCTTGCTCTTCATTTTGCGAAGTGTTCCCCAGTTGTGAGGGAGCGATGAAAATCAGCAAAAATAATATAAGTAATGCATTTCTAATTTGTTTTGACATGATTATTTCCTCCTTTTAAGTAGGGCAAGGATTGATATTAAACTAATTCGATTGCTACGGCAGTAGCCCCACCTGTGCCATGACACAATGATGCCAATCCACGTTTGCCATTTTTCACTTGAAGAGCATTGATTAAAGCAATCATAATTCTTACTCCCGAAGCTCCAAGTGGATGTCCTAGTGCAATTGCTCCACCATGAACATTCATTTTTTCATGGGGAACGCCAAGCACTTTGTTAAACAAAATACTATTTACTGCAAATGCCTCGTTATTTTCAAACAGGTCGAAATCGTCGAGTTTCATGCCTGTTCTATCAAGCAATAATTTGGCTCGAATTACCTGCGGTTAAAACGCCATCCTTCGTGAAAGCAGGTCGCAACTTTGCTAAGCTTTCCATTGTGGTATCTGCCCTAATGCCTTCGTCAGTATCAACAATTTTCGTCTCCCGACGAAGTTTGACCTCTACGGGTATAATTTCATTACGGAGTATGCCACTTTCGGTAGCTTCAGCCGCCCGCCGATTTGATTCATAAGCGACATGGTCTAATTCCTCACGAGTAATGCCAAATTCTTCAGCGACACGTTCAGTTTGGTTGCCCATGCCTTCGTTTGTGATTCTGTTAATGGTTCGCCTTTTCCCATCAACATTTTCAATCCCCAACGGGATTTATGTGTGATATAAAAACCTGCTTGCGACATTGCCTCGACTCCACCTGCTAAGACTAAATCAGCCTCGCCTGTTTTGATGGTCATGGAAGCGTTCAAAGTAGCCATCATGCTTGATGAACATACCATGTCAATAGCATAGCCATCTATCGTATTTGGTATGCCTGCTTTCAAAGCAGATTGACGCGGGATTAACTGTCCATGCCCAGCTCGTAGCACATTACCGTAAATGAACAGGTCTAGGTTTTCACCTGTGACTCCAGCTCGTTCTAACGCACCTTTCATGGCTAAAGCTCCTAAATCCACTGGGGAAATGTTTTTCAATATGCCACCAAAACGACCGATTGGTGTACGTGCCATTGATATAATATAAGTATCTTTCATTATTACTTCTCCTTCTAATTAATTTTCGTAATTACTATTTCTTTTTGTGTAGTCGATTTTCTGTGCATGTAAACTGTGCGTTTCCAACACAAAAAACCATGTTGTCTATAAACATGGTTATTTTACCATTACTGTTAAAAATGGTCAATATCGAACTAGTTGTTTTGCCTTGTCTGACACAGGGCTTTCACAAGTTCTTTTGCTTGATTGCTTAACATTTTCATGAAGATATTGCTAGAGCATCCAAGGTTCTTTGGTTAGACCTGACGGGGTTTTAGAAACCTGTCAGGTCTTGGTACAAAATATTACTTTATACCCTTGTTGAGTATATATAAATCTGACATATTTTTTGGGTATAAGGAGGGTAGGTTAGATTACTTCATCAACATTTCATATATTGCTTCTGCCGCCAAGCTGTGTCCCAACGCACTCGGATGAGATGTGGCATCGGCAAAAAGGGGATTTAGTTCATTAGGTTGAGTATCCAACTGTTGATATACTGTTCGATAAACAGGTAACAGGTCTAAAACTTGTATCCCGTCTGATTCAAGGTCTTTGATAACTGATTGGGCAGTAGTTGGATAATCAATTGATTGCACTTGAGCATCGGTAGGGAAAATCACTACGATAAATTCGGCATTATTCTCCGTAGCAAGTCGAGCCATTTCCCGAATGGGAGTACGAATAAATTCATCCCATTGAATATCATGCTTATCAAGAGGGAATGGATAGATGCTATTTGACGATGCCTCTGCATGCAATGTTCCGATATTTTCTTTCATTTTTCGACTAATATGCGAAGCAAATCCCCACGAATAGGTATTATCTCGCAACCATTTCGCCATTGAAGGAGATGGCACGGTGTATCTTTGTGGATAAATATCATTATGAACCGTCACTTCAACTATGATAACATCAGGGTCATACTTCAAACCTGTTTCTTCAAGATATGCTCGTTCAATCGGCAAATCCCAGCCCATAATCCCAGCATTAATTGTTTCGGTATTAACATAACCATCACCATGAGCCATTGTCTCAATTTGTTTGGTGTAAGTATCTTCCAGTCCATTTTCCCAACCAAACGCTACTGAATCACCTAAACTTAAAATACGATAAGTACCTTCAGGCTTTTCAAATGAATGTACCACATCTCGGATGCCATGCAGATTGATTTCAACCAAATTATTTTCCCAAGTGTAATTTCTATTGGGACATAATACGGCATTGATATCAGGATTATGACTCGCCTTGACACAAATGCGTCTTGAGGCAACCAATTCCCAACCATGAGGACTATTCATTAGCCCACTTTCCCAAAACCAGGCAACCAATTCAACAGCCCCTAGTGAAAAAAGCAAGCTTGTAAATGCTAAAACAAAATTAATAATCAACGTTTTTTTGTATGTATTCATTATAACCTCCACAACTATATTTGTAGAGTCATGACCGATGAATTTTGCAATGATTACATGACTTTTCGTACAAAAATAAATTATAGTATTATGTTATCACAAAACGCTGAAATTGTCTTGATGAATTTCTGAGGAAAAACACAGTTTTTTAGGTAAAAGGAGGGTTAATTCTAAGGAAATGCTGATATGGAGTGTTTAATTCCTAGGACGATAGAGTATCTTTGCAGAGATAATTCCTAAACCGTATAACAAAACCAATGGCATCATAACCAATCCCATGTTTAATGGGTCAGGAGTAGGGGTAATAACTGCGGCGATGATGGCAATAAGAACTATGGCAAAACGAAAATTTTTAATTAAAAACGGGGCATCTAAAATGCCGAGTCGAGCCAAGATAGCAATGATAACTGGTAACTCAAAACTAAGCCCAATCCCGAAAATCAACCGACTGACGAAGCTAAAATATGTTTGGGGGCGTGGTGCAGTTGGAATCCCTAAAAAGCCTATCAAAAATGGAATAGTATTGGGTAACACAATAAAGTATGCAAATGCCATCCCCGCTAAAAATAATATAGAAGCTATCGGTAAAGAAAAAACTAAGGCTCGTTTTTCTGTGTTTGTTAAACCTGGTACAATAAAAGCAATCATTTCATACAAAATTATCGGTAAAGATAAAATCACCCCACCTAGCAGAGCAACTCGCATGAACACATTTATATTTTCGGTAACGTCAATTGATTCTAGCTTATGTAATCCGCCAATTGGTACAGCCAGAATTTCCACCAACTGTTGGGCGAAGACAAAACTTAAGATAGTTGTAATCAGCAAAGCAACTGAGACCACAATGAGGCGACGACGGAACTCATCCAGATGCCCCATGAGACTCATTTGCTCAGTAAACTTTTCTTGTTCGTCTTCAGGTCTGCTTATTGTTTGTGGTGCAATTATTCATTTCCCCTTTTGTTTGTAGACCCCACCGTTTAGGGCTGTTTAATGCTAAAACAAAGAACATGGCTTGGGATATTTATGGAGCGAAAAAGCTCGCTTTTTCATGTCAAAGCAAGCTTTGACCATCCAATTTATCTTGTCAAAAAACAGCATTGAATAGCCTACCCACCGTTGGGTGAACGGTTACTTTGTGGCAGTATCTATTTCACCTTTAATCGTTTTTGGCAAGTTTTGCAACATATCTTTTGTACTATCAATTTCTGTTTTTAGTTCATGCAATTGGTCAAGTTGAATTGAATCGCCAAGCCCATGTTGCCATTCCGCATACAGAGCTTTCCTTTCGTTCCAACGCAGAGCTTTCCTTTCGTTCCAACGCAGAGCTTTCCTTTCGTTCCAACGCAGAGCTTTCCTTTCGTTCCAACGCAGAGCTTTGGAACGAGGGGGTCAAACGTTCTGGCGAAACATTTTCTTTGACTAACTCACTTAAAACACCATGTATAAAGCGAGATGAGTTATCACCGCCAAAAGTTTTAGCTAACTCAATCGATTCATTAATAACAACACTTACAGGTGTTCCTTCTTCAAAAAAAAGTAATTCATACACCGCAAATCGCAAAATATTACGGTCTATGTATGACATTTGCTCAACGGGCAATTCGTGTGCAAATTTGTTTATAATATCATTGAGTAGTTGTTGATTATCAACAATACCATCACCAATTTTCAAAGCAAACGTTTCTGCATATTTTGGTAATTGTGACATTTCTGTACCAAACTCATTGAAATGATGTTCATAAGCTGTTTCAAATGAGTGCTGTGTGAAATCAAGCTCATATAAACATTGTAGTACTAAATGTCTAGCCTGACGGCGTATTTTTTTCATGAATTATATTCCTAATTTTCGAGTATGATTGCCATTATAGTGGTTAGAGAAGATTATGGCAAATTTCAACAACACATCCGCCACAGAAGTTTACGCTCCAAAAAATTAAATCTCAATTTGCAAAACTCGCAAACATCAAGTACGATGGGAAGTTGTTGGTCACAATATCCAACGTAATTGCCATGTGCCAAACCATGTTTTTTGTTTTATAATTAAACAGCCCTCGGTAGTCATGGCAAGTACAGGCTAACATTCTTAAATCATATCATCGGTTTGATTGACGGTGTAGAAAATATAATAGGAGAAAATTATAACAATGTCATTGTCTCTTGATGTTTTAACAGTTGGTGAAACACTGATTGACCTCATTTCCACTGAAGAAAGTGCTAGTGGCTTACGGGGTGCCCAAACATTTACCAAATATCTTGGTGGCTCACCAGCTAATATTGCTGTTTATGTGGCAAAGTTAGGCGGCAATGCAGCCGTAATTTCTAAAACGGGAATTGGTGCATTTGGTAAATTCTTGAAAGATGAGTTACGTTATCATGGAGTGAATACCCAATATTTGGTGATGGATCATCGAGTACATACCACAATTATTTTCGTCTCACGCACACAAGACACTCCCGAATTTGAAGCCTTACGCAACGGCGATTTTCAGTTGACCCCTGCTGAAGTTCCAGTTGAAGCGATTGAGCGGGCAAAGATTGTTCATGCCTCAACTTTTGCCTTGTCACGTGAGCCATGCCGTTCTGCGGTGATAAAGGCTCTTCGTTTAGCACATGAACATGGTAAAATCGTTTCATTTGACCCCAACTATAGCTCTATTATTTGGCCCGATTATCAAGAAGCTCAGCATGTCATGAGTGAAGTGTATCGCTATGCTACAATCACCAAGCCATCACTTGATGATGCCAATCGCTTTTTTGGACAAGGTTACTCACCACAAGAATATATTAAAATGTTTCATGAGCTTGGACCTAAAACGGTCATTTTAACGATGGGTAAAGATGGTGTTTTGATTTCACATGATGGGCAATTATTAGGGTATTTGCCTGCCAGTAAAATTAAAGTTGTAGATGTAACTGGAGCAGGTGACTCATTTTGGGCAGGTTTTTTAGTTGCACTTCTTGACAAACGTTCATTAGAAGAATGTGCCTTATTTGCTCGTGAAGTAGTCAATCTGAAATTAACTATTGTTGGTCATCTACCATCTACCATTGACTGCAATGAGATTTACGTGAATTTACCTGACCCTAAGCAAGCCATAGTTAAAAGGATGTTCAATGCTATTTTTTGACAAGCTAACTTGGAGCGTCAAAGCTTGCTTTGACATGAAAAAGCAAGCTTTTTCGCTCCATAAATATCCCAAGCCATGTTTTTTGTTTTAGCATTAAACAGCACTACTGCCCATCCACTTCCATCTATTTCCTTGTTGGGATTACTTCATGTTTTGACCTCCTATTCTACATATATTCTCGTTTGTTGTAAAATTGCTGTTATCATAACTTGGACACTGAGTTACAGGTTTCTAAAAACCCGTCAGGTCTGGATCCCTTCTAAAAACTTAAATTACAAATTTGGAAACTGGCACGGTTTTTGCTATAGTAATAAGTAACACTATTTTTTTGTAACCGTTTGCCGCCCCCCTCTTGTTCTCCTCTCCCTTTGGGGGAGGGGCTAGGGGTGGGACGTAAGGGCGTAGGCCATACGCCCCTACCATTCATGAGGAAATAAAGATGTTGTCTACAGAAATTAAACAATACAAATTGAGCAGAGTTATCATATCATTGGTTTTGGGGTTGATAGTAATCTGTGTAGTTATGATAACGATAAATCCCCCGTCTATATCGAATGCGGCTCCACAGTTCGAGTCGCATGGTGATGGTGAAACAATAACTGCTGTTCAGTCAAGCAATGGCACTTGGGGACCTGGCATCCTACAGGCAAATGATGTGATAATTCACAGTGGCGTGATAATTACCATCGCCCCGAATACGACGATAAATATTGCCAGTAGTCGAGGAATTACGGTTCATGGCAAATTGTGGAGTGCGGGTGCGGTAACGTTCACTAATCTATCAGCAGTGCCAGGAGCGTGGCTTGGGTTGGAGTATGCGATGGGGAGTGAGGGTGAGTTGAACCAAGTCTTGATTGAATATGCCCAGCATGGACTGACTTTGAACTCAAATAATCGTATCACCATCGCAAATAGCATTATTCGTTATAATCATTATTCGCCCCCCACAGACATGGTTGCTTATGGCGGCGGGATAGCTATTATCACTGGCTCACATCTGATAACAAACTCGGTGATTGCTGAAAATGTCCTGACAGGCACGGGAACAGGAAGTCGGGTTTGTGGTGGAGGAATTGATATTCAAGGACTAGGTTCAGAAATAATTAATTCACGGATATACAAAAATCATATCACCGCTAGTGCTACGGTTGAACAAAGTACCGTCGGGGGTGGAATCGCTATTCGGGGAGACAACAATGCTTCCATCATAGAAGGAACCCGAATTACAACTAATACCTTACAGGCAAATCAAGCCAACACCTCTGGGGCAGGTCATGGCAGCGGCATTGGCATCGAGGGCAAAACTCAAGCAATCATTAGAGACAATTGGATAGCCGCTAATCGCAATTCATCAGTTAATGCTTCAGGGGGTGGCATTGGTTTTGATGAGAATTCCAGTATTGATGTTATTGAGCAAAATATAATTTATAATAATGTGGTAGCTTCCCCAGTTAGCAAACTGGCAGTCGGCGGAGGCATCTCAAATTGGGATAATAATTCTGCAATCATCAGAAATAATTTAATCATCAGCAATACAGTTAAAACTCCTCATGATTGCTTTGAAAATCCGCTATGTCCTTATGGTGGAGGGATTTTGGTTAAAGGGTTAAATGTTCATTTTTATAACAATACTGTCATCGGCAATTTAGCTTGTGAAAATCAACCATGTAGCGGTGGAGTAGGCGGTGGAATTTTTATTCGAGATACGGGATTTGTTACTAATAACATCGTTATGAGCAATACTGCCAAATCACAAGGTAGCGGAATGTATCGGACTATCACTGGAAGTAGTCGTTTTGAATATAATCTTATTCATGGAAATAAACCCATCACAAAACCTGAATATGTCAATCCCATCCTCCCTGATACGAATGTCAGTACTGACCCGACTTTGATTGCTAATCCCATGACCGTTTCAGAAACAGAAATAATAAGTGCCTCGCATATTCAACCAGGTTCAGGGGCAATTGATAATGGAATTGCTATAGCCAACTTCAACAAAGATTACGATGATGATGATAGACCAGCTGGTCTGGGATGGGATATTGGGTTTGACGAGTCCGAACTATACACCTATACACTTTCGATGGATAAAAATTTTGTCCATGGCAACGATAGCTTGACTTATACTGTAATGATTACAAACGGTGCCTTCATTCCGATGGCTACTGTGCAGGTGGTTGATGAACTGCCTAGTTATACAAGTTATGAAAGTTGTTCATTAGCAGGCTGTATTTATGATGGTGCGACGAAAACGATGACATGGACAAGTAATATCCCTGCTCGAAGTACGGCCATGCTAATTTATACTGTTACGGTTATCATGGGCGTGCCAAATAACACCATAATTCCCAATACAGCTCGAATAGTCATCGGACATCAAAACCGCGAAACAAATCAAGTTATGGGCACAGCTCGCAACGTCGAATTTTCTATCAGTAAGGTAGCCGTCGGTACATTCCTAAGCGGCACACCTCTAACTTATACTATTGCCATGACAAACTTGAGCAATTATGTTACAGCTACCAATGTGGTTATCACCGACCATATTCCATTAGGTGCGAATTATTTATCAGGAGGTACGTTGAACGGGCATGAGGTCGAATGGACAATTGCAGAGGTCGGCATCGGACAGAATAAACAGGTAACTTTTTCTGTGGATGCATGTCAAGTTGAGATGGTTAATGATACCTATCGAATCATCACAAGTACCCAACATATCAGCAGTGCCATGGGAACAGCGATTACATCCACATTCATTGCTCCCCCGATATCAGCTCAATTTAATTACAGTCCCACAGTTGGCACGGGAAAGCCCAGTTTTCAAGATGGGTCCACGGCGACAGGCTTAACCACCAATCATAGTTATGCGATGCCAGGCGTGTATAACGTCAGCTTGACAATTACAGACACATGCGGTTTTAGTGATAGCATCAGCCATCCGATAACAGTCTTACCGCCGATATTCCAATTAACAAAAGACGTTAATCCTAAACCTGCCATTCTTGTCAAACCTGATGACATCTTAACGTATACTATCATCATCACAAATTCTGGTGAAGGGCATGCTACGGGCTTAACAATTTCAGATACTTTGCCTGCTAATACAACTTTTGTGCCAGGCAGTGTGAGCCAAAATGGCACCTCAAAACCAGCCATCACTCCCCCAAACTTTGTCAGCAACCAGGCACTAGCTACAGATGAAACCATGACAATTACATATCGAGTTCAAGTCATCAAGCCTTTGACGGCTGGAGTAATTATTCAAAACATCGCCTCTGCGACCAGCACCCAAACTCCCATACCCATGTATGCTTCTATAGACAATACAGTTACTACCTCTCCTACCATAAAATTAATCATGACTGCCCTAGATACGGCACAAGTCGGCGACACGATTCCATTTACATACATGCTGACGAATATGGGTGATACTCTTTTGCATGATGTCAGTCTTACGGATAATTATGCAGGAAGTGCCAACTATGTTTCAGGGGATACTGATAGTAACGGCTGGCTTGACTTGACGGAGACATGGCTTTATACTGCAAATTATACCATCATGCCAACTGACCCCGCATTTATAACGCCCACTGCTAATGTGGTCGCCACCGATTTACTAGGCACCATGTCGACAGATAATGTCACTCATACCATTGCAATTAATTTCTCCCCACACATGTCGACCACATTTGTTAGTCCGTTTTCCCAACCGCACAGCGTGCAAATTAACCAAACTTTTAATTATACCATGACTGTTCAACATCGAACCGATAGCGATAATTCGGCGATGCATGGTTTTATCCTAAACAGTTCTTTGCCCATTTCGGTTATTTTCACAACGGGAGATACTAATCTCAATAACATGTTAGACAACGGTGAGATTTGGCAATATGTTATGAGCTACACAGTTCAGCTAACAGACCCTAACCCAATTATCAACTCCGTGACTGTTCAGGCGATGGATAAAAATAATGACCTGCTGACGGCAACAGCCATGTTCAGCAGTTATATTGACTATCAGCCGAAATTAAAAATGAAGTTACATGGGTATGCGGGACAACCACTTGGGATTATTCCTACGGCGATTATCACCGCTTATCTTCATCAGCCAATTACTTACACCTTTATTCTAAGCCATGAAGCTGATAGCGATACTTCACCGATTAGCAACGTTGAAATACGGTCGTCGCTAAGCAATACCATCATCATAAGCAGCGGCGATATGAACTTAAATGATGCCTTAGATATGAGCGAAATATGGCAAGTAGACATTTATTATTTGGTGAGTTCGGTTGATTCAAATCCTTTTATCAACTTGATTACAGTTACATGGCAAGATACAAACAGCGAGTCATTTACCAAAACTGCCGTTTACACCACCCATATTGACTACGAACCGCACTGGAAATTACGCAAACAAATTGAACCAGCCGCCGCCCGTTTGCATGAGTTGATTACTTACACATTCAGCGTCAGCCATGACATCGAAAGCGATTATTCGCCAATTGGCAATATCATCGTTTCCAGCTCATTACTAACCCATGCTACAATTATCAGCGGAGATACAAACGCCAACAGCAAATTGGATGACAGCGAAACATGGCAATATCTGATAAACTACATGGTACACTTAAGCGATAGCAATCCGTTGATTAATCTGGTGACGATTACGGGCTACGATGAAAATCATGAGCCGCTCACCGCTACAACTTCATTTACCACTCACATTGATTACCAACCACAATTTATCATCATCCCCATTGAACCATCCCCCCCAACGATTTTTAAGTTGTACGAAACGATTAGCTATACTTTTATCATTCGTCATGATGTGAACAGCGATAATTCGCCTATTCAGGATATGCTGATAACAAATTCGCTCATGACTACACCTACTATCTCTATGGGTGATGTCAATGATAATAGCATGTTGGATAATAACGAAACATGGCAATACACCATTTTTTATACAGTCCCCTTAATCACGCCCAATCCCTTAATTCAGGTCATTACAGTTACGGGCAGAGATAAAAATGAGCATGCTTTGATGAAGACTGCCATGTACACCAACAATATCACATACACCCCACAATTGACCGTCATGCACATCAATTCCCCGTCTATCGCTTATTTGTATCAGCCGATTACGTATACGTTTTTGATAAGTCATGGTGTTGAAAGTGATATGTCGTCTGTTCAAAATCTCGTTGTGAATAGTTCGCTGACAAATTCAGTCATGATATGGCAGGGCGACGATAATGCTAATGACATGCTTGATAATGATGAGATTTGGCAATATTTGATAAGCTACACTGTGCAACCGACTAACCCCAATCCGCTGATGAATCTGATAACGATTTTAGGCGAGGATAAAAATCATGAGCCGCTGACTGCTACGATAACATTTACCACCCCAATCGAATATCAGCCTGTTTTAAGCATGACAGGTACCGCATCTGATGAGGTTAAAGTTAAAGATACAATTCGGCTGACGCTGACCGTTTGGCATAATTTAATTTCTCATGCTCCTAGCGATGGTTCGCCGATTGATAATATAAACGTGGTAAATAATTTGGGTGGCATGGCAATTTATATGAGCGGCGATGACAACGATACCCTTTTGGAAAGCGATGAAGCATGGATTTATATCATCACCTACACTACCCACATAACCGATAGCCGCCCACTCCATTTTGTCAGCCAAGTAACAGGGACAGATTTAAACGGTGATATTATCGCCGCCCAAGTTCAGAATACTGTCTTGATTAGCGATTATTTGCCCGCCTTACAAGTCGAAGTCATAGGAAAATCAAATGGGCAGGTGGCTGAGACTATCCCTCTCACTTTTTCAATTCGCCATGCGAATCACAGCGATGGTTCGAGTATTAGTGATGTCAGTTTGAGTAATACTTTAGTTGGAACGCAAACTCTTTTTCATGGCGATAGTAACAATAATGATTTATTGGACACAGGAGAAGCATGGACTTATACAGTCAGTTATACTATCATCCCGACCTCTCCGCATTTGCTATTTTATAGCACAACGGTAACTGGTGCCGATAAAGTTGGCTCCATCATCACAGACACCATGCAACAAACCATGACCATCTCATTTAGTCCAACGCTAAAGTTTGACAAAGTTGGTCCCGCTACGGCTCAAGCACTGGAGACTATCACCTATACATTTGTGGTGACCAATGACGACATGGTGCATGGCGATGGGTCGCCCATCAATTCGGTAATAATTCGTGATGATATGCTTGGGTTGAATGTGCTACTCTCTGATGCGAGCGGCAATACTGTTTTGCATGGTGGTGAATATTGGACGTATAAAATAACATACACTCTTGACGCTAATCCAGCTGACGACATGCTTATAAATAGTGCCACTGTTAGCGGGCATGATGGGGGCGGGGAAATTATCAACAAAACTGCTTTTCATACTGTGAACCTTTGGCAAAGTGAGGGATTAAGCATCGTAACTTATGGTCGTTCCAGCTATCCCCCCGATGAGCCGATTGGTTTATTTTTCTTTGTCTCATACAATCGGCTTGTAGGTTCTCATGTGATAACTCAAACATTAGTCAGCAACCTCATCAGCTCAGACAATATTCAATATGAAACTGGTGATACAAACAACAATGGCACCCTAGACCATCAAGAAACATGGCGATATAAAGGCAGTTACAATCTTTTATCAGAAGAGACACTACCTTTGCACCATACAGTTATGGTCACAGGTGAAAACGATTTTGGGGAAATTTTGACCAGTACAAATATGTATACAATCAATGTAGAATTGGAACCCGAGCTGTATGTAACCAAAGCAGTTCAAGGAATAATTAATGTTGGAAGCATACTCGGTTTTGCTTACACTGTCAATCTCAATGATGATGTTGGCAATGTAGATGCACTTTATAATGTAGTGCTTACTGATACTTTGGTGAATATTGAGCAATCTCCTAGCGGCGATACAAACAATGATGGCGTTTTAAATCATGGAGAAATTTGGCAGTATATTGCTTATTATACTATTCAGCCGACCGATGTATTCCCATTGCAAACAAATTGTTTGGTCAACGGCACAGATGTAGATGGGAATATTGTTACTGCAAGCGATACAGTTACCCTTAATCCAAAAAGCAATCCCATTTTAGGCTTGACCGCCATCCTCAATCCGATATCTGTCCGTCCAAATGAAACTATTACCATGACATATATGGTGTACAACGATAGCGAGCATGGCGATGGTTCGTTATTGCGTTATATCGGAATTAGCGATACTTTAACAAACATGTCTTTTGCTACGCAAGATATATTGGAAGGAGGGGAACAAAAAATATATTCCACTACATTCACTATACCAATAACCGTTACTAATACGTTGCTTAACACCGTTGTCGCAAGCGGCTTAGACCTAAATAATCGGCTGATTAGTACAACTAAAATAATAAGTATTTCTATCTCAACTCCAACTTATACAGCGACTATAACACCGACTCCAACTTATACAGCGACTATAACACCGACTCCAATTTATACAGCGACTATAACACCGACTCCAATTTATACGCCTACTATGACACCGACTCCAACTTATACAGCTACTATAACCCCGACTCCAACTTATACAACTACTATAACACCAACTCCAACTTTTATGCCTACTTTCACCAATGAATATTTGATTTATTTACCGATTATTGTCAATGACTCCCGACGAGAAGTCGAGGGATTACAATTATTTTGAGTAAATTTTAAGGACAAAAAAATGTATGTAGAAATAAAACACCCATGCGTTCAGCATAAATTGGGAATATTACGGAACAAACACACAGAACACAAACAGTTTCGTGAGTTAGCAACAGAAGTTACAATGTTTGTATGTTACGAAGCACTGAAACATCTTGAAGTTAAAGAAATTATGGTGGAAACCCCATTATGCCAAACATTGTGTTACAAAATAACCGATGATGTTTTAGTAGTTCCAATACTGCGAGCGGGCATAAGTATGCTTGATGGCATATTGAGTATAGTCCCAACAGCACGTGTTGGCTTTGTAGGTGTGTATCGTGACCAAAAGACAAAGAAGCCAATTGAATATTACAAAAAATTTCCCGAAGCAACCGACAACACATTGTGCATTGTAGTGGACCCCATGTTAGCAACAGGTGGGTCTATAGTGGCAACGCTTGACCTTTTGAAAAAACATGGTTTAAAAAGAGCAATCGTTGTATGTATTGTAACTTGCCCAGAAGGAATAAGTGTGGTAGAGCAAGCCTATCCTAATGTACCCATCTATGCCGCTAGCGTGGACAAGAGATTGGACGAAAACAAATACATCGTTCCAGGACTCGGCGATGCAGGCGACCGATTATATGGTACTTTGTGAGCCGTTCAGCCCGCATCATTAGCGGACATCTCCTAATGGTGTAGGCAGGGCTCTGTTCATGCTAGTTGGGCCGTACGCCCCTACTATTCAGGGCTGTTCAATGCTATTTTTTTCAGGTAGAACATGTAGGAATATGGAACACATGTCTTATCATCGTATAGGATTTATGCCATAAATCCCTACTTTATGCTGTTAAAAACGATACCCCATGGATGAGATTGAGGTACGAAATCCAATATTCTCTTTAGCATTGAACAGCCCTACTCCCATGGGGAGTGCTAGGGGTGGGGGCGAACAAACAAGTTACATTGTTGGGTTTAAAAGTGGCATCTTTGCGAGTTTGGATAAAATAGAGTATGATACCATCGCGTACATAACACGGATTTAAATTAAGCTCTTTGGGAACTAAAGTAGAATTTGGAGATTCCTAGAGAACCAAAAATAATAGAAGGATATAAATTATGTCTGACCTTGTTACCTTAAAAATTGATGGAATTGAAGTATCCGTTCCAGCAGGAACGATGATTATTGAAGCCGCAAATAAAATAGGGAGAGAAATCCCTGTCTTTTGTTATCATTCTAAATTAAGTACAGTCGGCGTATGTCGAGTCTGTTTGGTCAAGGTTGGCACTCCTGGCTTCGACCGTGCGACACGCCAACCAATTTTAGATGTAGCGGGCAACCCAGTTATTAGATTTTTCCCAAAACCAATGCCAGCTTGCTCGACCCCTGTTTCGGCAGGGATGGAAGTGATTACCGAAAGTAAGGAGTCATTAGCCGACCGCCAAGCCATATTGGAATTTCTCTTGACCAGCCATCCCTTAGATTGCCCCGTATGCGATAAGGGCGGCGAATGTCCATTGCAAGATTTAACTTATGCACATGGACGCGGCGAATCTCGGTTTGAATATCAGCGTAAACACACCAGCCCGAAAAAAATTCCACTTGGGGATTTGATTGTCTTGGATACAGAACGCTGTATAATTTGTACCCGTTGCATTCGTTTTCAAGATGAAATTGCTGGCGACCATGTATTGGCAATTGAAAATCGAGGGCGAGATGCTAAGGTTGTTAGCTATACTGAACCAAAATTCGATAGCAAATATTCAGGAAATACCACTGATATATGTCCAGTAGGAGCATTGACCAGCCGTGATTTTCGGTTTAAGGATATGAACAAGCCTGGCGTTCGGATATGGGAATTGACAAACGTGCCGAGCATAAGCAACTACTGCAATATGGGAAGTAATTTAGTGTTAGGGACGCATGTGGGTGAAATTCGGCGTGTCATGCCTCGACAAAATGAATTGGTAAATGAGATTTGGCTTACTAATAAAACCCGTTTTGGTCATCATTTTCACAGTAGTTCCCATCGCCTAACCGCCCCGCTCATTAAAGAAAATGGTAAATTTAAACAGGCTACGTGGGAAGATGCATTATCCCTCATCGCCACAAAGTTTCATGAGGCAGGTGAACATATCGGCGGTATTGCTGGTCCACATCTGTCTAATGAGGATTTGTATCTATTCCAAAAATTGTTCCGTGAAGTGCTGAATAGTAACAATATTGACCATCGGATTTGCCTAAATAGTGCTATTGATGATGATCTTGCCTACGAAATTGGGGTAGGGATTGGGACTGATATTGGACAATTAGCTGAAAATTCAGCAATATTTTTGCTCGGTTCGGACCTGGACGAGGAAGCCTCAATGTTGTATCTTCGTGTGCGTGGTGCAGTGCGTCGAGGGTGCCATCTTATCAATGCCAATGGACGATATACCAAGTTGGATACCGTCGCCAATACGAAACTACGTTATAACTATGGTTCAGCCGTGCATCTTGTTTTGGGCATGACTGCCACAATTTTGGATGAAGGCTTGGAAGATAAAAATTTTGTCTATGCCCGCTTGGAAGGAATAGACAAACTCAAAACAAAATTGCAGGCATACACCCCTGAAAAAGTTGCCGATATAACTGGTATTGATGCTGACATAATTCGGCAAGCGGCTAGAGATTTTGCCAAAGCAGAGAACGGTATTATTTTGTATGGAGCAGAAGCGGGCAATGATACTGCATTGCATGCATCGATACGAAATCTAGCTTTAATAACAGGGCATGTCGGTAAAAAAGATAACGGTGTTACAGCAATTTTACCGCATTGCAACAGTCGAGGAGCAGCGGATTTGGGAGTTATACCTCATCGTTTGCCTGGCTATCATCCAGTGGCTGATGAAATTGGCATGTCAGCAAAAGAAATGTTACAACCAAATCATGGCTTACAAGCCATGTATATTGTGGCGGCTGATATTGTCGGTGAAGTTGTCACATGTAAATCTGCTATTGAAACGACCGATTTTGTAGTGGTTCAAGACCTGTTCATGACCGAAACGGCTAAACTAGCTGATGTAGTTTTACCTGCAAAAGCTATAGCTGAAAGAGATGGCAGTTACACCAATCTTGAGCGTCGCGTGCAGGTTTATGACCCCGCCATACTTTCTCCAACTCCCACATGTTGGGCGGATTGGCACATTATCACGGCAATTGCTGGGCGTTTAGGGGCAGAATGGACTCATGCTTCAGCCGATGGAGTCATGCAAGAAATTACGGAACAGGTTTCTTTGTATAAACACATGTCCTTCGAAAATCTGACCAAACCAATATCACTCGAACGTAAGCGACAACATTATATCTATAGTGGCATGAGTTTTACTGCAGATGTTCGCGAGGGTGTGCAGTGGGCAACGCGGGCAGAAAATCAAGCTTCATTCTTTGAACTAAAATTCATCGAACCAGAAAATGACATGCCGCAATCTGATATTATTTTGGTGGCTCCGCGTGTTGCTTACGACGGTGGAATGTTAATAAGTCAAGCTGAGATTTTGGCAAATCTCATTCAGCAACCTAAAGCTACATTGTCTCCAAGTGTTGCCCAACGCCTGAGTTTGAGCAAAGGCGATACGGTTCAATTAACTTCATCAGTAGGTTCGGTGGCACTGCCCATAGCAATTGATGGCAAATTACCTGATAATGTAGTACTTACACCTCGCAATTTGGCAGGTTCAGTCGCAGAACAATTACTGGATGGGCATAACATATTTATCGGGGTAAAAATTGTCCATTAAGTCTCTAGCATAACAACTCACGCTCGCCCCCAGAGCTGTTCAATGCTGGTTGTAGGGGCGTACAGCCGTATGCCCCTACTATTCTGGGTTGTTCAATGCTATTTTTTGATAAGATAAATTGGAGCGTCAAAGCTTGCTTTGACATGAAAAAGCGAGCTTTGAACAGTCCTATGATGATAATGGTACTCCAACAAAATCAAAACAAGGCAACCAATCATGCAAAATTTTACTCTTCACTACGAATCTCTACCCGCCCAGTCATGCCAAGACGAATATCCATATCGGTTTGGCTCAAAACTAGCATGACAGGGAATGTGACCGCATCACTAACAGCTGCCCCCGCCCGTAAACCAATCCGCTCTACCGTTGCTTCAATAGGTTCTTTGGGATATGCCTTCAATGTAACCACTGCTATTTGTCCCTGAAATATTTGTGCTAAATCACGTTCACTAAAATTTGTTGTGTGAAACTCAAATTTGGTCATGTCAAGCAATGTGACAATCGGTGAACCACTGCCCACCAATGCACCTGGCGAAGATTCTATACTCAATACAGTTCCCGTCCAGGGGGCAATCAGTTGAGCATCTGCTAATCTGGATTTTGTTTGTGCTAGACTCAACTGATTTTGTGACAAGGAAATCTGGGACTGATTGACTCGAAGTGTAGTAGCTTCAATTTCTTCCTCTTTTGGTTCACGCAATGTTTGGTCTAAAGAAAGTTTGGCAGCGGCTATCTCTGCCTGCGTGGGGCTATCAAGCAACCGAGCCAAATTGGATTTTGCTTGTGAGATTTGTGATTGGGCAGCGGCGATGTCGGATGCAGTGGCATCTTTTGTTGCCAAATTGTAGTTTGCTATACTTGTGAAGGTCATAAAGTAACATTTTGTACCAAGACCTGACAGGTTTCTAAAAACCTGTCAGGTCTAACCAAAGAACCTTGGAAAGGTTTTCAAAAACCTTTCTTGTCTTGACTGTCAAAGCAAGCTTTGACGCTCCAGTAAGATATCTTCATGAAAATGTTACTTTGTGCCCGTTTTTAGTATAATGCGGATTCATAACTTATTGTCGCTTGTTCCAATTGGGTAGACTGTGGCATGGCACCCACTTCCACTCTACGCAGATTAGCCGCCGCCACAGTGATTTCATCTTGGTTTTGACCATTCAGCACTCTATTAAGGTTTGCTTGGGCACTCTTGACTGCATCCTGTGCTGACATAATCTCATGCTGGCTGGCACCCGCTAAGACTTGATTCAGATTAGCCTGTGCTTGTGCAACTGCAAACTCATCAGGCTCCCAATTCAAAAGTTTATCCAGTTCAAGTTGCACCTGTGCCAAGCTATTTTCGGCTTGTTCAACTTGCAATTTAGCATTATCAATTGCCTCTTGTAAGTCTGTATCATCTAGCATGGCAATGACATCTCCTACTTGTACCAAATCGCCAACTTGGACATGCACCTCAAGCAGTTTACCGCCCGCCTCAAAAGCTAAGGGCATAGCCGACTGTTTTGTTTGAATAACACCATCTGCCAAAATTGTTATGGTGACATATGCTTTAGTAGAAGGAGACAAGAATTATGTTCCAGGTTACGATGATAATCGGCAGAGTAACATCAAAAATAACTATCAATACACTGCCTAACGACATGGACGTAGCTAATTTTTCAGTAGCTTGTAATCGTTCATTTTATTCGGGTGAAGAAGCGAGACAAGAAACGATTTGGTTTCAAGTTAGTGTATTTGGTAGACAAGCTCGTCCATGTGTTGATATGCTTCGTAAAGGTTCGGTGGTTCATGTGATGGGACGACTAAGACCTGATGCAAAGACAGGTAATCCTAGGATATGGACATCAGCTGAAACGGGTAGTATTGGTACTAGCTACGAAATTATTGCTAGTAATGTTAAATTTATTAGTGGTTACGGTAAAATGAAGGAGGTTACTAAAAATGACTAAACATGTAGTTATACTTGGTAAGGTAAATGGTTTTCATACCGATGATATTATTTTTGACATGGGTAATATTAATGGGTTTGGTAAAAACCGAATTGAACGTATAGCAGGTTTAATCGACCACATTAATAACGGGGGTGTAGAAGGTAATCCTGTATTTGTTAATGGTGAGAAATTAGAAGTGAGTGAATTACAAAAATTAGCACAATGTAGCAGTATCATCATTAATAACACCGCTACGGGTGTTTACAAAGCTGAGATGTTAGAAAAGCTCGGCTGGCAAATAAAAAAAAATTACAGGAAAGTGAAGGTGAGAACAATAATAGCCTTGAGTCTGATGTTGACAATCACATCAGTGATATACAACTACGACCGATGGTTGGGTATAGCACTATTAATTATGTTTGGACAAATGTTCTTGCGTCGATTAATACGATTTTAGTACTTATTACATTATTAATTATAAGTATCGTTTTTTTATATAGGTCGTCAGTTAATAGAATAGCTGAGAAATACATGGTTACAGCGACATCACAAAAAATAACTATTATTCAAATTGAGCATGTATTCGATTATGAGAAAGAGATACTTATTAAAGTTGACGATGTTATTACAAAAGGTCAACTTATAGCTAGTTTAGATACTTGGCGGTTGTATAATCCTCCAGACACTAAAAAGGCAAGACAACTGCCAAGGTCTAATATTATTTTATCTACATCTACATGTACAAGCACATCTACACCTACAAAGATTTCTACATGGACATCAACATCTACGCAAACACCAACACCCGTACCTACAAATATACCGAAACAGGATACAACCTATATTTTCAGTCCAGTTTCAGGAAAAGTAGTAGATATTATTATTCTTAACATAGTTGGTAACGAGATAATTGTTCAAGTTACCGTAGGAGATACAAATGAATTCTGATGCTCAAGTAAGGGATATTATACGTTGTCCCGAATGTAGTGGTAAAGGTAGTAAGGTATGTTCCTCATGTGGAGGTTCAGGTAAGAAAGGAAAGACAGTTTGCAGTAATTGTCGTGGATACGGTGAAGTGACTTGCTTCATGTGTTGTGGAGACGGTTATTTTGACCAAGATGATTTTTAAGCACATATAACAACGCGGAGCATTGTTACAAGAAAGTGGGGAGAGCACTAATACCTAAACCCTAATTCCTGACTCCTCATTTTCTTTACTTGTATTGCAGAGAGTTCTTAGTCAATTTCACTTATGACGGCGGCAGACGATGCAAGCTGGTATAACTCTCATCTACCAATGTTACTTGGATGTCATGTTGCTCCAATTTGTATTGTAAGATTGATACCAGTTGCCCAATCGAAAGATTCACAAAGTTTTGATTAGTCTTCTTACCTAAGTTAATTTTATTTGTAGAATAACTAACATTACCAATAACAACTTGAGAAATATTCTGTTCCAAACAACTATTTACAATCAACCGACTTGCTTTGTGCAAATAATTTCTAACCTTACGATTACGTTTGTCAGTCAAAGATTGAAGTTGATTTGACCACTTTTGAGATGTTCGCTTGTCTAAGATTGATTTTTGATGAGCAAGTTTTTTGTTATAATATTGGTTAATTGCTTTTAGTTGCTTGCCATCAATGATAAAAGGTTTGCAAACACCATTAGTAACACAGGTAGCAAGATTATCTAAGCCCAAATCGATAGACATTGTACGTTCCGATTGTGGTACAGATTGGTAAGTTTGCTTGTCTTCATAAACACAAACCACATCAAACGTTTTCCAAGTAGGTATAATTTCGATTTGCACAATACGTTTATCATGCAACATTTCGGGAATGCCAATAGACAAGTTTTCATCCAAAACAGCTTTTCCTTGTCGCACTTGAAAAGCCTGATAATCGTAAATCAGATGATAAAAACTATCTTCAACGAAACGATGTGGTTTAGGTTGACCTGAATATTTGTGAGAATTACTTTTGTAATCCTTTAAAGCACGAAAAAAACTTTTCCAGTTCTTATCCAGTTTACGTAAGATTTGCTGGTTCACTTTTGCCTTAAGCAAACGATAATTGATGTTTCCTTCCAAATTAGGTATTTGTTTCATTTTCTTATCCATCTGACAGTATGTCAGATACTCGCCTGTTCTTTTGTAGTGGTCAAGAATAGTCCATAAAGATTGATTGTATAGGTTTTTTGCTATATGAGACAAACTCCTAATTTGTTCGTATTCAGACCTATTGAGATGTCTAAGCCTCATTTTCAGACTCTTCTTCACCCAATACCTCCTTAATTTTTTTTAACTTACGTCTACTAGCATAATGTTTCATAGAAAAAGCATGAAGTAAAGAAATAATTTCTTCAAAAATTTCTTCACTATCCAATTTTGCATTTCCTGCTTCATTGATAACTTCAATTTTGGTACCGTACTTAGCAAAAAGGTGCTCGAACAAACCAAATCCTACCCTACTCAAACGGTCTTTGTAGGTAATAAAAACTACTGAAACTTGATTATCTATGACCAGGTCAAGCAACCTAAAAAAATCAGACCGTTTTTCAAAGTCTATACCACTAGCAATATCTTGAAAGACTTTATCTATTTTATGTCCTTTGGAAGCACAATAATTCTCAAGTTTTTTAACCTGATTGGCTAAATCTCTTTTCTGTTTTCGGGTAGAAACACGAGCATATATGACCATCAGTTTTTTTCTGCTTTTGCCTGTGTAGGTATATACATCATCGGCATTATATTCATAGAAACCATTAGGTCTTTTTTTACCTCGTATTACTCCTTTTTTCACCAACCGTGATAGTGTTTCTCTAGTGATACCAGTTAAACGCAATACTTCTTTTGCTTTCATACAGATATTGTACCACAAAAGTATAACGATGTCAATAAATATTAATAGTTTTTTGAACTATATGCCCACGACTAGGCTTGTCCAATCCACCGATAATATTAAGCAGAGTGGTTTTTCCCGAACCGCTGGGTCCCATTAGACAAACAAAATCTCCTGCTTGAATATTCAAGGAAACACCACGCAAAGCAGGGACAGCTTCTTTGCCCATGAGATAACTTTTATGGATATTATCAACAACGATAATTGGATTAGTCATGATAACCCCTATAAATAATCAAAATCAACCAATGCGATTATACCACAAAACTACCACAGCCCCAAAATGGGTCTCACAGCGTAATTATTCACTCATTCTTGTTCAAGGAGATTTCCCCTCCCATGGGAGTGCTGTTTAATGCTAAAACAAAAAACATGGCTTGGGATATTTATGGAGCGTCAAAGCTTACTTTTTCATGTCAAAGCAAGCTTTGACGCTCCAATTTATCTTGTCAAAAAATAGCATTGAACAGCCCTATCTACTGACAAAAGGGGGAGTGGATAATTACCATTTGGCATACTCCTGAAAATATGATACAATACCACCATCTTAAATTTTGTTGATATTCATTAGGTATGTTGCCAAACAGGCGAGATATTAAGACATGCCTTCGATTTTGTTAAATTATGTTTCAAAAAATTGATGCTAGAATACCACTGCAAGGAAATGTTGTCGCTATCCCGACCGATACAGTTTACGGTGTGGCAACGTTAGCATTGGACAGCATGACCGTAGCCAAAATTTATGCTCTAAAAAAGCGTCCACATGATAAACCAATCCCGATTTTTATTCGACACTTGTCTGACTTGGTACATGTCAGTCCCTATATTTCTTCTGTGGCACAAAAAATTCTGGAACTGTATTTACCTGGCAAATTGACCGCTATTTTACCCGCCATGCCCAATCTGCCAGATGAGGTTACAGCTAGTACCAGCAAAGGCAAAACTGTTGCTATACGCATACCAAATCATGCCTTAGTATTAAAACTACTTGAAATTGTGGGACAACCGTTAGCCGTCACCAGTGCTAACATTTCAGGGCAAATCACCCCAACAACGGCTGAAGGTGTTTTGAATCAATTTGGCGATGGGCGGCTTGTGTTTGTGGTAGATGGTGGGGCAAGTCATACCTATCTCCCTTCTACAATTATTGATTTAACCCAATCGCCGCCTAAAATCTTGCGTCAAGGAGAACTTGAAATAATATCCAAGTATTTTCTCATTCAGGAGGGGCAGATGGAAAAATGAAATTTTCAACGACCCAACCTTCGACACCATCATTTTTACGGACAAGCCACCATGTATATTGATTGTCTTGGTCTTTTTCAGGTCCCTCTAATACTAAAAGAATAGAACCCTCTGGAGCAATCCCATTTTCTCCACTAACACGCTCATAATTTGTGCCTGCACCTTGACGCATGCTAACTCCTAAGTTTTCGGTACCACTCACCTTTACGTAACCATTAACTTCGATTTTAGTGGGGGCGATTTTAGTGGGAAGAGAAGTTGATTCTTGTGATGTAGGGGTAAATGTAGGATTAACTTGTCCTGCCGAAGAAGCAGGTGTACCTACTTTACCTACGGGAGCTAATACTTGTGATGGAGGTGTTGGGGTTATGCTTTGGTTACGTAAAAAATTAACAACACCCAAACCAATCAAACCAATGATAATTAGTGCTGCCAAAGCACCAATTACCACCCATACAATTGGAAAATCAACATAAGCAGTATTGGTATCTTCTAAACGACGTGGTCGTTTTTGGTCAAAGTGGTCAAAATTTTGTGAATTATCAGACATACTTTATCTCCTCATGTGTGACAGGCTTCTATCCTGAACAAGGGAATAAATATAATTTTTACTACACAGCTTTTGTTACTAAAATTGTAATATCATCAGCTTGAGTTGCTTCCTTGCTAAAATCATCAATCGTGGTGCGAATTTCGGTCACTAAATTGTCAGCAGAAATATACTCATTGGCTCTATCAGCATTACGCAAATACTCAAGAACAATATCAAGCAGACGTTCAAGTCCAAATCGATTGCCATCTGTATCTTCAGCATCCGTCACCCCATCAGAATAACAAATTAAGTAATCCCCTGGTTTCATCGTAGAAACAGATTCCTCGACAATTAAGTTAGCCCATAAACCAACAAAGCGTCCTGGCGGATTAATAAGTTGCAAAGTTTGTGTAGCTGAATCGTAAAGAATTGGTTTCTCATGTCCTGCACGTACATAACGAAGACTGTTTGTTCGGATGTCAATAATGGCATAAAAGATGGTAACATACATCTCTGCAGTTGATGTTTTCAAAACCTGCTGATGTAGGCGGTGCATTACCTTTGCGGGCGAAAGTTCATTTTCAGCCTCACGTAAAAGCAAAGCCCGAACAATCGCCATAAATAAGGCTGCCTGCCAACTTTTGCCCGATACATCAGCCACAACTAAACCATAATAGTAATCGGTTATCTTGAACACATCATAAAAGTCCCCACCAACTTCGCGAGCGGGGCGAGAACAAACAGCAAATTCGAAACCATCAACTTCAGGAAAGCTGGTTGGAAGAATAGAACGTTGAACGTCTGAAGCAATTTCTAAATCACGTTTCAGGCGTTCTTGGCGTAATAATTCAGCTTGTGCCGCCTTAAGGTCTTCTAAGGCTGTTTGCAACTCATAATTTTTCAATTCCATTTCAGCCAGGGTAATACTATTGGCATCACGCAAAGCTCTACTAACACCACGTAGTAAACCAATCGCCACACTAGGACTTCGCTGGACAAGAACTCTAAATATATCTTCAGATATTTCAATCATTTTACATTCAGTTATGGTGCGAACAGTAGCCGACCTAGCTGAATTTTCTAAAAGAGCCATCTCCCCAAAGGATTGCCCATTGTTTAAAATAGCCAACACTTGTTCAGTATTATCGGTCATACGCCGAGTTACTGAAACCAATCCTTTCTCAATTATGTAGAAGGTATGTTCAACTTCACCTTCTTCACATAACACGGTTTCAGGAGGATGTGTTTTTGCCACAGCGACATCTTCTAAAACACTGTAATCTTCAGAAGTTAATTCGCCTAAAATTGTTTGTAGAATATCAAGTGAGTCACTCATAGAATATAACTAGCTTTGATGTTAAGTTATTGAAAGTCCGTTAGCTTAATGTACTCCAACATGGTTGAAAATGCAAACTATAGCTTTGATACTAAAAAACTGGCATAAAGTAACATTTTCATGAAGATATTGCTATAGAGCGTCAAAGTTTCTTTGGTTAGACCTGATAGGTTTTTAGAAACCTGGCAGGTTTGTTCAATGCTATTTTTTGACAAGACAAATTGGAGGGTCAAAGCTTGCTTTGACATGAAAAAGCAAGCTTTTTCGCTCCATTGTGCGACCACGTGCATGATGCTAAATTATCTTTCACGACATTATAATACAACTAATCAACAATTTTATCAAGATTTGGTTAAGTATGTGAAAATTAACATAGGTATATCAGGTTTCCGTACCTGACATAGTTTTATTAGATTTTAACACTTGAGAAAAACCAAACCAATAAGCAATGAATCCACTTACGATGATAAATGACCAAAAACTTATGAACCGATTTAGCAAAATGACAAGGCTACTTTGTTGATGATTAACTTGAAACAGAGCAAAAATTCCAAGTGCAGTGGCTTCAAACTGCCCCACAGCACCGAAGTACATGAGAGCCACATCACATAACCAAATATAAATACTTTGTAGAAAAAGGTATGTTAATAAAATAGGATTTTGTCCTAACTGGCGAATACTTGCGAGTAATTCAAAAAAAAAGGTAAGCATTTTTTGATATAGTAACCATGTTGTTAGAAGGCGTAATTTTTGTTCTATTTTTGGAGTTGTCAATATAAAAATAATGGCGATGATTATAAATATGACTCCAGCTACAATACTTTGCCATACCCATGCAGGTGTTTGATTTGCTAAAGCCCACATAGCAGAATACATGGCTAAAAGCAAAATTGCGGAAATGTCTAATGCCCGTTCTGTTGCAATTGAACCCAAACTGTATGCCAGACTAATCTTATGGTCTCGTTTTAGCATGTAAGCTCGAACAATATCCCCCATTCTAGCAGGCACTAAAGCACTGACAAACCAACCTGTCATAAGTAGAGCAGTGGTATAACTATAGTTTAGCTTATAGCCTAAACCTTGAAGTATTTTTTGCCAACGAATACCACGTATAATAAACCCTGAATAATGGAAAACAATCGCTATACCTAAATATACAATATTGATTTGTTGTAAGGTTTGCCATGATATATCGATTTCAGAAAGCCGAATCAATAGTAAAACAGTCAGTAAACCAAAAAATCCGATAATTAGTAAACGAGTTAGTTTCATAAACTTGAGATTTTAGGAGCGAAAAAGCTTGCTTTTTCATGTCAAAGCAAGCTTTGACGCTCCTAAAGACATATTGTAGTTTAGTTAATAAAATTCAATGTTTTCATCGCTTCATGGACAGTTAGGTGAATATGGTCAGTACCGATTTTTTTTAGAAAGCCAACTCGTTCCAGTCTATCCATTACATCTCCTTTCATACCTGCAAGATGAAATTCCACACCTGTTCTGTCCAATCGACGTTGCAAATTGCCTAATGTGTCTAAAGCACTGCTATCAATAAAATTTATTGCTGAGCCAATGAGAATAAAGTGTTTGATTTCAGGACGGTTAGCTGTGATGTGGAGAATTTGGTCTTCCAAATAACGGGTGTTTGTGAAATACAAACTAGTGTCTACACGAACTGCTAATACTTCAGGATATGTGGTCGTTTGATATCGTTTCACATTTCGATATATTTGTCCTTGCCCGATACGCCCAACAATGACAATATGCGGGTGGCTTGTACGCCACATAAGAAGGATAACTGAAACAAATATTCCTGCTAAAATCCCCATTTCAACACCGATTGCTAAAGATGTGATAAATGTAATCGCTAGTGAAATCGCATCACCTTTACTATAAATCCATAACTGCTTGGGTGTTTCAATATCAATTAAGTCATAAACAGCAACGATAATGATTGCCGCAAGTACAGTCGTAGGTAAATAGTAGAAGAGTGGTGTGAAAAGTACGATAGTTATGGCAATCAGAATAGCAGTAATAATTGAAGAAAGACGTGTACTTGCTCCCGACGCTTCATTCACGGCAGACCGACTAAAGCTACCTGTCACAGGATATCCTCCTACCAATGTCGCTCCAAGATTAGCTATTCCTAAGGCAAATAGTTCTTGATTAGGATTTATTTTCTGTCGCCGTTTTATTGCTAGTGCTTCAGCAACAGACACGCTTTCTATGTAACTAACAAGGCTAATAATAAAAGCGGTTGGAAGTAATGTTTTCCATACATCAATGTCAATAATTGGTAAAGTGAATGAAGGTAATCCTATTGGCACATTACCTACAATCTTGACATCAAATATCTGATTAAAATCAAACAGTGCTACGAGTAAAGTTCCTGAAATAATGATAATCAAGGGAGCGGTTTTCGTAATAGGAGTGATAAAAATTGGGGATAGTCCCATGATTTCTAAACTTGAACCAAGCTTTGTTTTAAAGTAAACTAAAACACCAATACTGACTAATCCAATTATAAGAGTAACAAAATTGGTGGTAGAAATATGGGTCAAAATGTAGAGGATTAATAGATAAAAATACTCGGTATGCGGCATCTCAATACCAAGTAGATGTTTAAGTTGACTGCCACCGATGATAATTGCGACTGCATTGATAAAGCCTGAAATGACAGGATGGCTAAGGAAATTAACCAAAAATCCAACCCTAGCTAAGCCCATCATGACTTGGATGATGCCAACCAGTAAAGCTAGGACAATTGCATACTCGAGATATTCAGCACTACCTGTTTTAGCTACGGGGCTAATTCCTGTAGCCACAAGCAATGAAACAACAGCAACAGGTCCCACCGATAAAACTCGACTGCTACCAAGCAAACCATAAATGATTAATGCAACAATGCTGCTATACAATCCAACTTCTGGTGGCAATCCTGCCAATAATGCATAAGCCATGCCTTGCGGCACAAGCATGATTGCAACAATTATTCCCCCTAATATGTCGCCAATGAGGTCTTGGAGATGATATGTTCGAACCCAACTGAGAAAAGCACGATATAAAATATTGCATTTCATTTATCTCAATCCTCATTCATTTTGGCTCAACACAGAAAAGTGGGAAAAGCTAAGGAAACTTCTTCCTGCCAATATTCTGCATCATAAGCAGGCAACTCACAACGAAGTGGCTTATCAATCCGATAGCCAAGAGCATATTGAGCTTGCGTCACTTGATGAATTTGGCTTGTTCCTTCATAAATAACGGCACCCTTGCTATTGCGTAAATGTCGCTCAAGTCCGTATTCGGTAGAATAGCCGTAGGCTCCATGTATTTGAATGGCATCGCTGGCTGCACTGAAGGCGGCTTCGGTATTGTACCACTTTGCCATTGAGGTCTCAAGAGTATTGCGTATACCTTGATTTTTTAACCAACCAATCTTAGCTGTCAACAGTCGCCCTACCATAAGGCTTTGAGCCATTTTGGCAATCAGTTGCTGTACCAATTGATGCTGTCCAATTGGTTTACCAAATGTAGTTCGTTCAGTGGCATAAGCTACAGAAGCATCCAAACAATAACGCACAATCCCCATTGCCCCAGCAGCCACACTGTAACGAGCATTATCCAAACAACTCATGGCAATCTTAAATCCTTCGCCTTCTTCTCCCAAGCGATTTTCAAGTGGAACTTCGGTATTGTCCAAGCGTATCCAACCTGTATTGCTTGCCCAAACACCCAACTTTCCTTCAAGCGTACCTGTCTGCACACCTGAAAAATCTCGCTCAACGATAAAGGCTGATATACCTTTATTTCCCGCCGATAGGTCTGTTTTGGCAAATATCAAGAAATGGTCGGCTACATCCGCCAATGTAATCCATGTCTTTTCACCGCTAAGGAAATATACATCACCCTCACGCTTGGCTTTGCTTTTCAAACCAGCCACATCTGAACCAGTATCAGGCTCCGTCAAACCAAAACAGGCTAATTTTTCCCCTTGCGATTGAGGAACCAGATACTTCTGTTTTTGTTTTTCTGTCCCCCATTGAAAAAGTGCCATGCTGTTCAAACCAACATGCACCGCAAGAGTTTCTCTTACAGATGAGTCTGCCCATTCAAGAGCCTCTGATACAATTCCTAATGAAATATAATCAAAACCTGCTCCACCATACCGCACTGGAATACACACCCCAAGCAATCCCATTTCGGCCATTTGTGGAATAAGGGCATGTGGAAATTCATGGCGAGGTTCATGTCTTTTAATTAATGGCAATATTTCTTTTGTTGCGAAGTCTCGTACTGTTTTTTGTAACATTTGTTGTTCTTCATTTAGTGTAAATTCCATTGTTATATCCTTATAATATATATTTGACTTATAAAAATAGTATGATAGAAAATATGGGTTTTTCTACTCACATGGGGCGATAGTCAGACATGGCATTGAAGTGAACTACAATCGCACATATCTAATTTTTGAGGAAAGTACAAATTTCTTTTCGGATAGCTTCATGCACAATCGTTATTTCCTGCATGGCATTAATAACTCGCCATCTTTGTGGATACATGTAAGCTATCGCCGTATAACCATGTCTTACCCGTTCATGAAATGACTGAGTTAAATCATCCATGCGATTCCATTCTCCTTTATCATGAGTGTGTGCACGCCAATTTCGTTTTAAGCCAACTTCAACAGGCAAGTCAAGTAAGATTGTCAAATCTGGTGTTAAACCTTGTGTAGCAAATTTGGTGATTGTTTTAAGCATGTCGAGGTTAAGTCCCCGCCCGTATCCTTGATAGGCATAAGTGCTGTCAAAATAGCGGTCGCACAACACAATGTCACCTTTTGCTAAAAATGGTTTAATTACTTGGCTGACATGCTGAGACCGACTAGCAGCGTAAAGCAAAACTTCGGTCATATCATCCATGTTGGTATGTTTGGTGTCATGGACAATTTGCCGAATTTTGTCTCCAATTGGTGTGCCGCCCGGCTCACGCGTGACATGAACATGATGCCCTTGCTCTTGTAAATATTTGGCAAGCAATTTGATTTGGCTACTTTTTCCAGAACCATCTGGTCCCTCAAAAGTGATGAAATAAGACATGAGATTTATCGTCCATAGAAACCAGTCATAGTATCCAAAATCTTTTTACATGCTATAACACAAAAGGCAGACATTAAAATTGCCTACCTTTCATGCCTATCAAGCAGTCAGTTGACTACTTTTTAGATTTTTTCTTCTTGTCTTTTTTCTTCTTGTCTTTCTTTTTGATGTCTTTTTTCTTAACATCTTTCTTCTTAACATCTTTCTTCTTAGACTTTGCCATTTTTTCTCCTTTCGATAAAACATTGAATAGTAACATAAACAAACAGTTAATGGGTACATTGAAATTAATGCCCATTATTAATCCGACGCTGTATTTTAACATAAACAGTGATTATGAGCAAATACAACAATAAAATTTTTGGTTTAGTTAATTTCCTTCATCAGCCAATCACAGAATAAAACGAGATTGAGGTTGCCATAAATGATATTTCCTGTTAAAATGCAATTCGACAACTGAATATGGTGGTGCATATCATGAACCGTTGATTATACTAAAAAAGGTTAGTTTTGTGAATACCACAAGCGGGTTTATGTCATAAACCCATACATTAACACCGTTCACAAATGTAGGGGTTTGTGGCACAAACCACATGGTTTAAAATTACAATTCTTACCCTTAGTCTGCTTTTAATTTTAGTTCATGTACTTGAACTGCCATGCTTTTTCTCTCCTGATTTGGGGTATATTATTAATTTGTTAGAATCACTATTTTACTTCAAAAGTCTATTTTTCAATTCTCTCATTGTGTTAATATTGGGGAAATAAATTATAATTTCAAATGAGGTGAAATATGCTTGACCCAATTATTTACACCATTCGTATCGGTTCAATTGAACTGCCTATCCGTTGGTACGGATTGTTAGTTGTCATTGGTGCTTTATTTGCTGCTTGGTATGCCACTTGGTACTTTAAGCGAAAAGGAGAAGACCATGAAATTGTTTGGGATGTCATGGTCTGGCTTTTGATTGGTGGGATTATCGGAGCCAGAATTTGGTATGTTATCGCTGATATGATTGGCGGACATACTCGTTATTTTGATGACCCTATACAAATTGTCATGATTAATCAGGGAGGCTTGAATATTTTAGGAGGTGTCGTCGTTGGGGCTTTAGTTGCCTGGTTCTATACCCGACGATATAAAATTGATTTTTGGTTGCTAGTTGATGCGGCTGCTCCAGGTCTACTTATTGGGCAGGCGATTGGGCGGTTAGGAAATTATATCAATCAAGAATTGTATGGACCGCCAACTGAACTCTCTTGGGGGATTCAAATTGATGCCGAACATCGACTTTTCCCTTGGAACGATATTCTTGAATATCCCTTTGAAACCACTTTTTTCCATCCCACATTTGCTTATGAAATGGCTTGGAATTTGATATTTGCCGCGATATTAATTTATTTTGTTGTTGCCAAAGGTGATAAAATTAGGACAGGAATTATCGCTGGCAGTTGGTTGATAATTGCAGGGGTAGGGAGAATGTGGATTGAATTATTCCGCCCCGACCAACCATCATTTTTTGGAGCTCCCTTTAGCACTTCGACCGTTATTTCAGGTTTGTTTGCTCTAATTGGTTTGTTTATTGTGTTGGTTAAAATGGGTAAAATTCAAGTACCGTTCATGCAAGAGGGTGCTTATGAGTATGCTATTGCTGATAAAAAATTAACTCGCCTTGAACGTGAACAGTTACGCCGCCAACGACGTGAAGAACGCCGTCAGCAACCACCATCAAAAGATTAAGGAGTTATCATCATGCTTAAAAAATTTATTATGCCGTTATTCATTTTATTGCTCATGTTTATACTTAGTGGATGTGATGCTGTTAATGAATACATTGGAGAAGTAGTTACCCCAACTCCAACACTTATTCCTGTTGTAACCTCACAAACTAATGCTGTTTCCGCAGAGGCATACATTCATCCTCTGAAAACAGTTGATGTTGTATTTGAAATGCCAGGTCGTATTGTGGAAATGTTTGTTCAAGAAGGGGATTTTGTCAAGAAAGGTGATGTTGTTGCTCGTTTGGATGACGGCGATATACAAATTGCCATCGCCCAAGCAGAAGCAGCTTTAGCCCGCACTGAGTCAGAATTAGTTGCTGCTAAACTGGGGGCTTTGCCTGAACAAATTGCTCAAGCCGAAGCAGGAATTACTGTTGCAGAAGCGGGCTTGGCTCGTTTGTTGGCTGGAGCAAAGTCCGAAGATATTGCCATGGCACAATCGCGTGTTAATACCTTGCAAGCAGCACTTGGTCAGGTGTCTATGGCTTCTCATCCGCAAAGTATTGAAGCGGCAGCCGCTGATATAATTCAGGCAAAAGTTGCATTTGCCGAAGCACAAACTGAATACGATAAAAGTGTTCTGGCTCAGAATGAAGAAGTTTATCGCATTAAACTCGAATCAGCTCAATCAATAGTGACGCTAGCACAAGCTAATTTTGACATGCTCCGTAATGGCACAACGAGTGAAGAAATCGCCATTGCTCAAGCACGTATTGATGAAGGTTTAGCTTCATTGCAACGGGCTAAGACTGGTGCCATGCCTGAACAAATTGCCGAAGCTCAAATCGCTGTTCAAATTGCTGAAGCGGGCTTAATGAAATTATTGGTAGGTCCCCGACCTGAAAAAATTGCTGTCAGAGAGGCTTATGTCGAACAGGCAAAATTAACTGTGGAACAGGCTAAAAAAGCTTTGGACAACACAGTTTTAATTGCTCCTTCTGATGGCACAGTTGCTTATCTTAATGTTGAGGTTAGCGAATATGCTCAACCCGGTGTACCGATTATGGTCTTAGCCGATTTTTCCGAATGGCTAATTAAGACCGATGATTTGACCGAGTTTGATGTGATAAATGTAACACCCGGACAGGCGGTTGAGTTAGAGATAGATGCTATAACTGATGAAATTTTTAATGGTAAAGTGAAGCGTATTCGTTCACAATCTGAAAGAAAAGCAGGTGATGTAACCTATACCGTAGAAATTGAATTGGATGACAATGTAGGCGAAAAAGCCGAACTGTTACGCTGGGGCATGACTGTTAATGTGGATATTCTCCTAGATGAAAAGTAGCTGCAATTTCCAATTGCGGCATGTGAAATTGAGCATGATTGAAAATCACGGCTACAGTTGATTATACGACCACCACAGAATTTAGTAAGTGGCTGGCAAATTCGTAGCATGGACATCTTGTGCATTCTACATGTTAAAATCATATAAAGGATAAAATCATGATTGAATTTGTAAAACGACTTGTTTTATTAACAATTTTATTTATTGCTGTATGGGTTGCCCTGCAAGCAAAAACATCAGCGGCTGAAGAAAGCACCATTGATGTGACATTAGCACGGGCAGCGATAAAGGGATACATGATATCGCTTATCCACAATGACCCCATTCTTGACCCTAATTTTTATTTGGATGCTACTGTTGCCGAAAGTGACGAAGCGAAAATCCTTAAGTCACAAACCATTACAGGATATCTCATAAACAATCAACGTTGGATTGATGGCACGATATATCAGGTAAATATTACACTGTCTCCAAGTGGAGATAGCATGACCGCTTATGTCGGTAAAATGCTGGGACGATGGCGAATCACAGGACTTGTTCTGGATATTCCTAGCATGATTACACCCAAAGCAACTGAAGCACCTGTAGAAATGCCATCAGCGACAATGGTATCGCCAACTTCTGCAATCACGCCCGTTACTCCTCTTGAATCGGAATATGTGGCTCGGGTCATAAATTATGGGCTGAACGTTCGGACTGAAATCTCGACGGGGTCGGAAATTATTTATTGGTTAGAATATGCTACAGTTGTACCTGTATTGGAAAAAGACCCATCTACTGGTTGGTTGAAAGTGCAGACTCCTGATGGTCAAATTGGCTGGATGAGTAGCTATGTGGAATATGTTCAGGTTTTTGGCAGTGACGAGGAAATTCCACCTTTACCAACAGCAACATCCATCCCCATGCCTACACCGACATCTTACGTTGCCATGTCTACACCGACATCTTATGTTTCAGTGACTGTACCAGCCATGCCAGCCGTTGAGCCCGAAGCGGTGTCCGCACCTATACCCGCAGCCATGCCAGCAGGTGGTAGTTATCTGATTTTGGAAGAACGTAGTGGAGGAGGAATTTATTTCATCAATCAAGATGGGACTGGTTTGCGTTTATTGGCTTATGGCATGGATCCAGCTATTTCTCCCGATGGGCAAACCATTGCTTTTGCTAGTTGGAATCCTTTGCCTGAAGTTCGTACTATCCGACTTGATGGTACTGAAGGACAAGCATGGGAAGTGGGCAATAAAGTGCGTTCTCCCACATGGCGAGCCGATGGAACACAAATTTTTTATTCGTACAACGAAGGTGGTAAACCAGGTATTGATGGCGGCTCCCATGCCGATAAATACTGCAAGCAATTCGACGAAAACAGTCCCAACTTCCTGTATGATTTAGCTTCATTCCAGCTACCCGACCGAGCAATTGAAGTAGAAGTTTTGGACAAACCGTATCGAATATGCTACAAAGTCCCACCTTATGCATATTGGTTCATTCGAGCCATAAACGTGGCAACCAACGAAAATACACCCATACCAAGTGGTTTGTATAGCTATAGCCCGTATGCCCATCCGACAAATAATAGCTTACTTTTCTTTACAAATGTGCCAGGCATTGTGATATACAATTTTGATACACAGTCGCATATTCCTGTTACAACAGACCGCCAGGATAGGGCACCCGTTGTCTCACCTGATGGTAGCAGCATTGCCGTTAGCTATTATCAGCATGACCACTGGTCAATCCATGTCATGAATTTTGACGGAGGCAATCGGCAAATGTTAACTGAAACATCCTTGACTGATATTGCACTTGGTAAATCTAATGCTAACAATGCCGCTCCTGCATGGTCTCCTGATGGCAGTCAAATCGCTTTTTTGAGCGACCGCAATGGTAAATGGGAACTGTGGGTCATGAATGCCGACGGCTCCAATCAACGTTCCATGTTCCAACCAGGTGTGCTTGATAACATCAATTTCCAATACGATGGCATGGATGAACGAATGATTATTTGGCGTTAGAATCTTAGTTTTATACCAAAAAAGGGTTAGTTTTGTGAATACCATAAGCGGGTTTATGCCATAAACCCCTGCATTGACACTGTTCACAAATGTAGGGGTTTGTGGCACAAACCACATGGTTTAAAATTACAATTCTTACCCTTAGCAAATATAAGAAGGATACCTTGTTATGAAATGGCAATTACGCACAAAGTTTTTTTGGGGATTTTTAATAATTGTTTTTGTTACCTGTGCTTTAGGGTTCTTCTCGCTATATTCCTATTATCATTTTTATAAAGAATTTACCATATTGCGAGAAAATGTTATACCAGGTGCAATCTCAATGTTAGAGATAGAAAGTGCTACTGCGAATTTATCGCTGGAAGTTGGAGAGATGACATATACTGGTGACATTACACAATGGGAACATTCCTTAGAATATGTCGCATTAATTCAAAAGAATACCGCAAAACATACAGCACATGGAAGGAATATCGGCAAGGAAGAAGGTCAAGTTGCTCAAGATATAGAAGAACGAGCTACACACATTATTCATCTATGTGAACAAATAGTAGATATGGTGAAGGCAGGCAGGTCACAGGATGATATAAATGATATCCGACACCAAATGCACATTGAAACAGAATCATTGAGAGAAATTCTCAGGGAGCATGTAGGTGAACACATAGATGAATTGACGGATGCAGAGGAAAATATAAATCGGATATACAGGAACGGCATTTTGGAAGTTTCGGTAACAATTGTTGTTGCTATTGTGTTATCACTTGGCTTGGGACTCTATCTAGCAAAATCTATTATTACTCCAATCACCATCTTAAGTGTAGCGGCTGAAAGGATTTCTCATGGGGAATTAGATATAACTGTTAGCATAGAGAGTGGCAACAAAAAAAGGTATGATGAATTAGGGAAAATGGCAGATATTTTTCACCAAATGATTACCTACATTCAACATATTGCCCATGCCGCCACTGAATTGGCACAAGACAACTTAAATGTGGAGGTGATACCCAAATCTAAAGAGGATGTATTAGGAAATGCTTTTCAGCAAATGATTATTAAGCTCCGTGAAGTTACTAACAAAAATGAAAGTATTGCATCTAACGGCAAGTTATGCCCATACCCGCCGCAAAGGGATTAAAACTCATTTCAAAGTCGGCGAAGGGATAATTGGGCAAGCCGCATTTGAGAAGAAACAATTTATCGTTACCGATTTGCCAGACGATTACATGCGAGTTGATTCGATGCTGGGCGATAGCGTGCCGAATAATATTTTGGTGGCACCGTTCATCTACGAAGATAACGTGATTGGAGTGATAGAACTTGGCACCTTGTATGAGTTTGGACAAAGGGAATTGGATTTCATGAAAAAAGCTATGGAAAGTCTTGCCATAGCCTTCTTTATGGCTCAAGCTAGGGGCAAAATGCAAGAACTATTGGAACAATCCCAACGGCAAACAGAAGAACTCCAAGTTAGCGAAGAGGAATTGCAGGCTACCAATGAGGAATTACAATCTCAACAAGAGGAATTGCGTGTCGCAAATGAAGAGTTGCAATCTCAAACGAATGCCCTGCGTGCTTCGGAAACAAAATTGAAAGCACAACAAACCGAATTGGAAAAAACGAACCTGCAATTAGAAAAACAAGCAGTTGATTTAATAGAACAACAACATGCAGTGGATTATCAAAATAAGGTCTTAAAAGAAGCTCAACATGAATTAGAACAAAAAGCAGAGGAATTGGCACTTGCTAGTAAGTACAAATCTGAATTTCTAGCGAACATGTCGCATGAATTGCGGACTCCCTTGAATAGTTTGCTTATCTTGTCACGCATCTTAGCCGACAACCAAGAAGGCAATTTAACTGATGAACAAGTGGAGATGGCTAGTATTGTTTACAATAGTGGCAATGATTTGTTGAGCCTTATCAATGAAATCCTTGACCTGGCAAAAATCGAGTCTGGAAAAATGGTTTTTAATGTCGAGACTGTTTCTATTGCGGATGTTATGAAGTCATTACAATTGCAATTTACTCATGTTGCAGAGGAAAAAGGACTTGAATATCACCATGCCATTGATGATAATGTACATGCCACAATTCAGACCGACCGTAAACGAGTTGAGCAAATTATTAAAAATATTTTGTCCAATGCCTTCAAGTTTACCGAAAAAGGAACGGTAGACATGCATGTATTTTGTCCCAAGCATCCTATACCCCTGCCGCATGGCGAACTTGCCACTGGTGAATCGATTGCTATTCAAGTCAGTGATACAGGGATTGGCATGACTGCCGAACAGAAAAAGATTGTTTTTGAAGCCTTCCAGCAAGCTGATGGTAGCACCAGTCGAAAGTATGGTGGTACGGGATTAGGTTTAAAGCATGTATTAACTCCACTATCCCCACCTGCTAACCCATCAAAAAAAACAGAAGTGCAAAAGCTTAAGGTTTTGCATACTGAAAACCAAGAGGATGAATCAAAAATAGTGTTAATCATTGAGGATGACCCCAACTTTGCCAAAATCTTAGACAAGATGGCTCGCAAAAAAGGGTTTCAGGCTTGGAATGCCATGAACGGGAAAGCAGGTTTGAAATTGGTGAATGATTTTAATCCCGTGGCAATTATTCTTGATTTGAACTTACCTGATATAAGTGGTTGGGAAATTTTGGACACACTGAAAACCAACCCTGATACCCGCCATATTCCAGTGCATATCATGTCCGTTGAGGATGAAACTATTGCCGCCTATCAACAAGGAGCGATTGGCTATCTGACTAAACCTGTGAAACCTGAAGAGTTAGACATGGCATTTCAACGTATTGAACAGTTCATCAGCAAAAAAGTAAAAACATTGCTCCTGGTCGAAGATGATCCTGCCTTGCGGCGGAGTGTGAATATATTATTAAAAGGAGATGATGTGCAAATTGTTGAGGTAGATTTAGGACAAAAAGCATTAACATTGTTGCGGTCGCAAAAGTATGATTGCATGGTTTTGGATTTGAATCTGCCCGACATATCTGGTTTTGAGGTGTTGGATATCATCAATCAAGATAAAACAATTATCACATGTCCCATCATCATTTACACAGGCAAAGAGTTGACTCAAGCCGAAAACGAAAAATTAACTCAATACACCAATAGTGTTATTCTCAAAGGGGCAAAATCACCTGAACGCTTGATAGATGAGACCGCTTTATTTCTGCATCGCGTTGCCACAGTTCCCAATATACCATTGTCATCATCCACAGGTGACGAAATATTTTATAATAAAACGATATTAATTGTAGATGATGACATGCGGAATGCGTTTTCCTTGTCAAAATTGCTTTCTGATAAAGGTATTCATGTGGAAATGGCAACAAATGGTAAACAAGCTCTTGAAAAGTTAGATGAGAAGCCCGATATAGATTTGGTATTGATGGATGTCATGATGCCTTTGATGGATGGCTACGAAGCTATGAGGCGTATTCGTCAGCAATCACGCTTGAAGAATTTGCCGATAATTGCCTTAACAGCTAAAGCGATGATAGGAGACCGTGAGAAGTGTATTGAAGCTGGGGCAAATGATTATTTACCAAAGCCAATCAATATTGACCGTCTCTTTTCAACATTGCGGATTTGGTTTTATGGTTAGGGTTTTTGTGATTCTTCTGATTGGGACTCTGCAAGAACTTCAACGGTAGTTATATTAACCAGTAATGCCATGAAAGCAAGCAAATTCAACACAAAAAGGACAATGAAAAAAAAGAATAGAAATTGCATGTTACCAAGAATAAAAATCATTGCTAATATTCCCATCACAGACAACGTTGGAACAGGTCGAGTACTTACGATAATCATGGCATTGCGGATAGCTAACAAGAAGCTTGGTGACTCCAATTTGGGATATAGCGTCAAGGCAAATATTTGGAGGATAATCCATGTCATTGTAAAACCTACAAAAAAGAAGGCAATAATTATTCCCCAGCCAGCTTCAACGTTCAAGTAAAATCTAATGTTTACAATAAGAATAACAATTGTGGCTACATTAATCCCCGCCCATATATAACTTTCCTTTAGGAACTTTTTAGCATATTGAAAGTATGTGTTCACTGAAATTGCATTACATAAGCCAACTTCATGAACTGCCCCAAACAATCCAAAGATTGCGGGTGGGAGCAATAGCTCACAAATTAGTGCTATGGGAATGATGATGTATGGTGGTACAAAATATATCCCACTTAAGAAAATCATTAGCCCAATGACAAGGGTAAATATAGTGAAAACATTAAAGATGGTTAGAAAGAAAAGTTCATCCCAAAAATTTGTGAACGTTTTTTTTAGAATAGTAGCTACAGTTTGCATTTTTGATTCCTCCGTAATATGGACTATTGGAGTATCAAAGCTCGCTTTGACATGAAAAAGCAAGCTTTTTCGATCCAATAATTTACTCCTTAAAAATGTTCAAATTCATCTAGCCATTTTTTTGTTTGAGCAGGAGACCGAAGCCGCAAAACATGCAAATGTTTGTATTCAGGCTGTTCAAACATAATGGGATATTCTCGGCGGCGTCTGCGGTAAGTTTGTAATACCCACAATAAAATCGAGTTACGACTGAAAAATCCACATAATATCTCGCACAATGCTGTAATTGCCATCTATCACCCATTTGTCATTGCTAACAATGTGATGTATTTTTTCAAGGAAAACATCTTTTTGTACTGGTGTCCAATTCGGTTGCCAGTGAACAGCATCTAATTCAATATGGGATATATTCAATTTTTTTGCTATGTTATGTGCCAACGTTGTCTTTCCTGAACCGCTAGTGCCGACAACGACAATACGGCTTACATTATTCTTCAAAATCAACCCATGCTGAATCAGCGATTTCCTTGCCATGTCGCACATCCTGGAGGGTCAAACCTTGCTTTGACATGAAAAAGCAAGCTTTTTCGATTCAATCCTTCGTTACTATTTTGGTTATTGTAAACATTATCGTTAAATTTTGCAAGCCACTTCGTTGTGTTTTTGAAATGCACATTTCCCCCCACCCTAGCTCCTTCCCTTATGGAAAGGGGGAAAATCGTACTCCTCTCTCCTTGTAGGTAAGGGGCGGTGGTGGGTCTACAAACGAAGGAGTGAATAATTACGAAGAAATAAGTAAATTTGACAATTTAGTAAATATGATTTATTGTATCTTCAGCAATTCACGCTTTTTGGAGCGAAAAATCTTGCTTTTTCATATAACGAAAAGAGAACATCATGGAAAAAATAGTGTTAAACTTTAGCGAATGTACTTTGCTTAAGCTTGATAAATTGTTTCAGCTAAAACTTATAAGACATAGTCCTAACCTTGATGCCTGGCTTAACAATCCTATTGAAATCAGCGGTTTTGAAAAACAGACCTTGCATGTCTACCAAAGAGTTTTACGACGATTTGTCCATGATTGGCATGAGGTCGAATTATAACAGCATTTCATTGGACCCATGATTACACTGGTGGATTTTTCAAGCCACAATATAGGTATTTTTTCAGAACGTCCATTACAAGGCATGGTTGATGATATCGTCTTAAAAGGCAATCCCGATGGCATGATAGCTAGTGGCTTTCGTGAACCCGAACAGCCATACTTTTGTTTTCAAGAATATAAACGCTATCGTGACCCACATGGCGACCCTGCAGGTCAATGTTTGGCTGCCATGCTTGTTGCCCAAGAAATGAATGAGCATCGGACTGCCATTTATGGTTGTCATGTGATTGGAGCGGGTTGGTATTTTATGCTTTTGCAAGACAGGGAATATATCATTACATCGGCTTATGTTGCTACTCGTGATGATATTTTCGAGATTTTTCGTATTCTAAAAGCATTGAAGCAAATCATTATTGGTATACTTTCATAACTTACCTTTACACAAGCATAACAAAGAGAACGTCATGGAAAAAACAGTATTAAACTTTAGCGAATGTACCTTGGCTTTATTGGATAAAAAATTTAATCTGAGCCAAATTTTAAAATGCGAAATCCTAGAAAACTGGCTTAATCAGGATGCAGAAATTTCTAGTTTTGAAAAGCAACTTTTACACCGAATTCAACATAAGTTAATTCTTAATGTGCATGATTGGAATGAAACCGAATTAATCCAAAATTTTATCGGACCTGTTTTTGCTTTTGTTGATTATACCACAAAACGATGTAACTTTTTTGCTGGACGTTATTTTTCGGGTATTGTCCATGAAATTGAATTACATGGCAAACCAGATGGCATGATAGCCAGTGGCTTTCGTGAACCCGAACAGCCATACTTTTGCTTTCAAGAATACAAAAAAAGCATGGAACAAAAAGGCGACCCCGCAGGACAATGTTTGGCAGCCATGCTTGTTGCCCAAGAAATGAATGAGCATCAGACTGCCATTTATGGTTGTCATGTGATTGGAGCGGATTGGTATTTTATGCTTTTGCAAGGCAAGGAATATATCATTACACCAGCTTATGTTGCTACTCGTGATGATATTTTTGATATTTTTCGTATTCTAAAAGCATTGAAGCAAATCATTATTGGTATGCTTGAATAACTTACATTTCCATAAGGAAAATTTTATTTCATTATGTTTCTTTCCAAAGAAGGACAACAGCGGAGTTTTGCAATTTACTTGACATAAAATTTTTAAACTCTAAAAAAGGTTTTAAACAATGGTACGATTATGCAATTCAATATGGGTGGATTAAGTAATGCCTAAAATCAATATTATTTGTGGAGATGCAATTGAAGAATTAGGAAAATTAGACTCTAATTCTGTAGACTTAATTATTGCCGACCCACCTTATAATTTAGGTAAGGATTATGGCAATAATCATGACCTAAAAAACTTTGATGAATATTTGGAATTTACAACTCTGTGGCTTTCACAAGCAAAGAGAGTTCTAAAAAAAGACGGCACAATTTATGTGTTTATGGGTGTTAGGTTCATATCATATTTGTATGCTATCTTAGAACGTGAATTAAAATTATCCTTCAACAGTTGGATATGTTGGCATTACACCCAAGGTCTTGGCAAAACAAAAGGATTTTCTCCAAGACATGATGATATATTGATGTTTACAAAATCAAAAAAGTTTAATTTTTATTTAGATAACATACGAATCCCTCAAAAATACTATCGCTCACGAAATAATATGAGGGGGGCTAATCCAGGTGACGTATGGCTGTTTTCACATGTGCATTACTGTAATGAAAATAGACAAAAACACCCTACCCAAAAGCCTGAAGGACTTATAGAACGAATGGTATTAGCTTCTAGTTGTGAAAATGATTTTGTAGTAGATCCTTTTTCTGGTAGTGGGACTACCTTAAGAGTTTGTCAACAATTAAAGCGGATTTGCTTAGGGATTGAACTAAACCCAGAATATGTAGAAAATACAAACAAAAGATTGGCACAGAAGTTTACAGGATTTGATAGTATTGATGAAAGAATGAGCCGCATACCTTATGATTTAAATGATGAAAAAACAAGAAATGAATACTTACGAAATCATGAAAAATGGTTCTTAAATAATCATCCAAATGCCCTTGAAAAATTTTACAAAGAAGCAAAAGTGAAATATGATTATGATTATAATGATACTAAAGTCGAAACAGAAATGTCATTATTTAGTTTTATGAATGAGAAAATTTAAGGAGGCATAACAAATTATTTAAGCATGGAGCCTGCAATTCATTCGCAGGCAATTACTTTTCATGTTTGCCTTAAATTACTATAATTTACTAAAAGGAGATAAAAAATGGGCAAATTTATTAAACTGGCATGGCGGAATATGTGGCGAAACTGGCGACGCACTGCTATAGCCATGATTGCGATTGTACTTGGTTTGGTTTTCCTCATTTTTATGCAGGGGATGATTGATGGTTCAGACCAAGCCATGTATGGTAATGCGGTACGCTTGTACGGCGGGAACATTCAAATTCATGCTCCAGGCTACCATGATAATATAAAACAAATGCCCCTGTTAGCAGTGGATGACCCTGATATGGTAGTAGAAACGGCATTGTCTCATCCGCAAGTGATAGTTGCTTCAAAGCGAATCAATACGGCTGGCATGGTCAGTAGTCGTTCAGAAACCTATCCAGTACTTATCACTGGCATCGAACCTTCGGCTGAAGCTCCCATCAGCCTAGTAGCCGAAAATATCACTCAAGGGCGTTTTATGGCTGATGCAGATGTTGATGCCATTTTAATTGGCAAAGGCTTGGCAGAACTACTGGAAGCCGCCGTTGGTGACAACTTGACTTTAGTAGGGCGTAGGAAAGGTGAGGCAATGCGCCAACATACCATGACTGTAGTAGGTATCTACAGTTTAGGTTTAGCTGAGGCTGAAAAAGGAACAGTTTTCATCAACTTAGCTGATGCCCAAACACTTTATAATTTACGTGACCAAGTATCAGAAGTGGTTATTTCCCTAGATAAAGTTGGTCAGGAAGATATGGTAGTATCTGACTTGTCGAAAGCTTTACCTAGCCATGAAGTTGATTCATGGATAACCCTAAAACCAGAGATACGGGATACGATGGACATGAAATCAACCTTTACAAGCATCTTTGGGTTTGTGGTATTGCTTGTTGCCAGTATTGGTATTCTTAATATCATGATGATGGCTGTTTTTGAACGCACTCGCGAGATGGGTGTTCTGGCTTCACTAGGCATGAAAGGGCGACAATTAATTGGGTTGTTTCTGTTGGAAGGAATATTTATCGGTGCAGTAGGCTCGGTGATTGGTTGCGTTGTGGGTTGGCTAGTTATTATTGCTATTGCTCAAGTAGGCTATGACATATCCTATGCTTCTGAAATGGGTGGAGATATGGTAGTCTTAATGGGTGATACACTCTATCCCTCTATTAGTTTAGGGTATGTTATCTCTGTAGGTATTTTGACAACAATTATTGCCGCTTTGGCATCGCTTTATCCGGCTTGGCAAGCTTCACGCAAAGAGCCAGCCGAAGCACTACACTATATTTAGGAATGGCTATCGCTCACCACCTGCGAGGTGCGAAGCTCCTCGTAGGTAGTGAGGGAGATGATTATTATGTCATGTGAAGGAGAATGAAAAATATGTTAAGTAAATTGTTGACCATAGCATATCGTGATTTGATACGCAATCGGCGGCGGTCAGTTTTCACATTGATTGCTGTAGCAATAGGATTGGCTTTGATAATTACCATGAATGGGCTTATAGAAGGTGCTTTAGAAGGTGCTATGCGAAATAATATTCGTCTAAAAACAGGTCATGCACAGGTGCGTGCCGAATCGTATCCCGACGGCAAGTTAAGTCTTAAATGGCAAGACCTGATAGACAATGCTGATGAATTATCAGCACAAGTCAATGGCATGAGTGAAGTCAAAGCCGCTGCTCCCGTTTTGTGGGCGACAGGTATCCTCTATACCATTGATGAAACGGTTGGCTTGCAAGTTTATGGGATTGAGACTACATCACCAATCTATGACCCAATTCGAGAAGCGATGGTAACGGGTGATTTCATCACGGACGATGACCGAAGCGGGATACTTATTGGCAAACGCTTGGCTGAGCAATTGGGTGTTGGTGTAGAACAAAAGGTAAGCCTATCAGTCGGTACTGCTGACGGACCACCTGATGAGGGTATTTTTACCATTCGGGGGATATTCTCTACAGGTAACCTTTTTTATGATGAGCATACTATTTTTTTGCCGCTGTCGAAGGCACAGGCATTTACTCATACCAGTGGACGTGCCAGTTCTATTATGATAATGCTCCACCAACAGGATGATGCTGATAAAGTGGCGGCAACTTTGAAAAGCCCAGGATTAGCTACATTCACTTGGGAAGATTTGAATCAACTGTTACTGACAACTATCCAACAAGGAATGGCTTTTTATGTAATAATGTATGCCATTGTGATAATGGTAGTTGCAGTAGTTATCGTGAATACGCTTCTTATGTCTGTCTTTGAACGTGTCCGTGAAATGGGAATTTTAGCTGCCTTAGGTATGAAAGGGCGACAAATTATGACGATGGTTCTAATGGAATCTGTCATTCTAGGGCTAGCAGGTGTCGTCATTGGAATTATACTCGGCTCGGCTTATGTAGTCTACTTGTCAAAAACAGGCATATACATTGGTGAAGTATCAGCAAGTGTTGACGTTGGTTACGGTACTGTAATGTATGCTCGCTGGGTATTGGCTAATGTTCTGTCGCTTTCGGGCTGGACTTTTGCAATTATTTTGTTAGGATCCCTCTATCCTGCTTGGTTTGCAGCTCGCTTGGCACCAGTGGAGGCGTTGCATAATTTGTAAATTTTATCATGTAGGACGGGCTTCCATCCGTCAGACAGACATCTTGTCTATCATACATGAATATTATGTGAGTTAAGACTATGTTAACATTTAGTGAATGTACCTTAGTAAAACTGGATAAACGTTTCGGATTAAAACAAATTTGGACAAGTGATGTATTAAATGATTGGCTAAATGCCGATGCGGAAATTGTTGATTGGGAAATAAATTTGCTCAATTTATTGAGAGAGTCACTAATTTTAGGTGTCCATGATTGGAATGAATTTGAATTAAAACAACGATTTGTCGCACCAATTTTTGCCATGGTTCATTTTACATCAGATACATTTAACCTTTTTGCAGAAAGAAATTTTGCAGGGACTGTTGAAAGTATAGAAATGCAAGGTAAACCTGATGGTATTATTGCCTCGGGGGTTCGAGAACCTGAAAAGCCTTATTTTTGCTTTCAGGAATACAAAAAGGAACGTGACCCTAAAGGTGACCCAGCGGGACAGGCTCTGGCAGCTATGCTCGTTGCCCAAGAAATTAATGAACACAAGCATCCCATTTATGGTTGTCATGCTATCGGTGATGTGTGGCGATTTATGACATTACAAGATAAACATTATAGCATCAGCGGTTCTTATGCAGCCACACGGGATGATATTTTTGATATATTTCGTATTCTCAAAACATTGAAACTTATTATTATTGCTTTAGTGGAAAAAGAGGAGTAACTTATAAATGGAAGTTATCCAATTAGAAAATGTAACCAAAATCTATAAGCTTGGTGAAGTTGAGACTCGTGCTTTAGATGATGTTACCCTAAATATTAAAGAAGGTGAATTTACGACGTTGGTTGGTCCTTCGGGGTCAGGTAAAACAACCATGTTACAGATGATGGGTTGTTTGGATAAACCAAATAGTGGTGTCGTGAAAATCAATGGGCAGGATGTGATTCGACTAAATGCCAACAAACGTGCCGACATGCGGCGAGATATGATTGGCTTTATCTTTCAGTTTTTCGCCCTTGTGCCAGTCCTTACTGCCTATGAAAATGTAGAACTACCATTATTATTGAAAGGGGTCGAAAAAAAGGAACGCCATGAGCGAACAATGGAGATGTTAAATGCGGTTGGATTATCCGACCGAGTTCATCATCGCCCCGACCAATTAAGTGGTGGGCAACAACAACGAGTAGCAATTGCTCGTGCTTTGGCACCTGAACCCTCGCTAGTTTTAGCAGATGAACCGACAGCAAACTTGGATACCGCTAGTGGTAAACAAGCAATGGAAGTCATGCAGAAACTCAATGAAAAGACAGAAACAGCTTTCATCTTTGCGACCCATGACCCGCGTATAGTTGCTTATGCCAAACGAGTGGTTAAAATGCAAGACGGCAGGCTGGTAAACGATTAGTAACTATTCAAGTTATAGTTCAGTCTCCCACTTTTGGTAAAGGAGCTGGAGTTGGTTCTTCACCATCAATAGGTGTTGAAGTGGGGGGCGAGGAAGTTGATGTATCCGTAGGTTGAATGGGTGTATCTGTTGGTGGAATGGGCGTGTTTGTAGGAGGGATAGGCGTATCTGTTGGTGGGATAGGCGTGTCTGTTGGTAAAATAGGTACTGGTGTATCTGTGAACTCTGCCCTCAATGTTGCTGTTGGTGGAACAGGGGTAGGGACAGGTGTTTCAGTTGGAGTTGGAACTTGAGGCGATGAATCTTCGATTGAAGTTGGTAATAATGTAGGCACCTCAATAGGTGTTTCTTGAATTATAACCACCGTAAATGTGGGCATTGGTATAGCCGTATTAATTTCTTGTGCGGTTGGGCTTGGAGTCCAAATTGGATAAGTGGCAGTAGACATTGGTGTAGCCGTCTGGGGAGCAGGAGCAACCATCAACAAGCTAAATCCAATACAATAGCAAAAAATTGTGAGTGAAATCACAACGACAAGCATGGTACGGATAGTATATCTTGTTGGCATCTCTTAAAAACTCCCGCTTCACACATGGCTAAGGCAAGAAAGGTTTTCAAAAACCTTTCTTGTCTAACCATCAAATCCAAAATGCGGTCAAATTTTTTCAACCAGATGGCAGGCAGTAAAATGTCCTGCTATTTTTTCTTCAAAATCAGGCATATCTATCCTACAACGGTCAACAGCAACGGGACAACGCGTATGGAAACGACAGCCCGGTGGAGGGTTACTCGCACTTGGCACATCACCCTCTAAGATAATGCGTTTTCGTCTTTTATGTGGATTTGGAATCGGGATAGAAGAGAGCAATGCTTGAGTATACGGATGTTGTGGGTCATTAAACAAATCATCACGCGGAGCAAGTTCGACAATTTTACCTAAGTACATTACTCCGATGCGGTCGCTGATATGTTCAACTACACTAAGGTCATGTGCAATGAAAACATAAGTCAATCCCATTTCTTCTTGAAGTTCATCCAACAGGTTCAACACAGTTGATTGAATAGAAACATCCAAGGCAGAAACAGGCTCATCGGCAATAATCAGTTTCGGTTTCATGGTCAATGCTCTAGCAATACCAATCCGTTGTCGTTGTCCTCCCGAAAATTCGTGAGGGTAACGGCGAGCATGTTCAGCCCGTAAGCCAACTCGTACCAGTGTTTCAGCTACGATTTGGCGGCGTTCTTGTGGAGTACCAATCCCATGAGCCCGCAAGCCTTCTGAAATACTCTCTCCAACAATCATACGTGGGTCAAGAGATGAATAAGGGTCTTGGAAGATAATTTGCAGGTCCCGCCGTATTTTTTTCATCTCACTACTGCCTAAAGAAAATAAATCTTTATTATCAAACCACACTTTCCCTGAAGTTTGAGGGGTAAGACGCAAAATAGTACGTCCGGTGGTACTTTTTCCACAACCCGACTCACCGACTAAACCAAGAGTTTCCCCTTTTTTGATGGTAAAACTGACATTATCAACAGCTCTAACCCAATTTTGTACTCGTTGCAAGATACCTCCCCGAATTGGGAAGTATTTGACTAAATTTTCAACAACAAGTAAATCGTTTTTCATGATACTATCTCCTATTTTTTGTCTTCATAAACCCAACAACGAGCAATATGATTGTCAGTAACATTAAATAATGGAGGCATTTCTTCCGTACAACGTGTCATCTGTTTTTCCAGTCGTACCTGACAACGTGGAGCAAACCGACATGCAGGAGGCAAATCAACCAAGTTAGGCACAGAACCAGGAATAGTACTCAACTTTTCTTTTCGTTCCCCCAAAATCGGAATTGAAGCTAACAATGCAGTAGTATAGGGATGCTTAGAGTTGTCAAAGAGTTCAAAAACACTTGCCTGTTCTACAATTTGTCCGGCATACATGACCGCAACTCTATCTGCCATTTCGGCTACAATTCCCATATCATGGGTGATTACCAAAATGGAAGTACCAAACTGGTCTTGCATTTTGTCCATAAGTTCCAAAATTTGAGCCTGGATGGTCACATCAAGAGCAGTGGTCGGCTCGTCAGCGATGAGCAAATCAGGCAGGTTAGATAACATCATAGCTATCATAACACGTTGTGCCTGTCCACCTGAAATTTCATGTGGGAAAGCACTTGATTTCTTTTCAGCATCGGGAATACCGACTTTGCTAAGCCACTCAACTGCACGTTTTCGGCCTGTTTCTTCGCCTAATGCCTGATGAACTTCTAAAACTTCAGCCACTTGGTAGCCAATATCAAAAACGGGATTGAGACACCCGCTGGGTTGTTGGAAAATCATGGCAATTTGATTGCCGCGAACTTTACACATTTCGTATTCTGATTTTGCCAACAAATTTTCGCCATTAAAAAAAATCTCACCTTCGATAATTTCACCCGGTTGCCCTATCAACTGCATGACCGAAAGTGAGGTTACACTTTTACCACAACCTGACTCTCCTACGATGGCGAGTGTTTCACCAGGCATTATATGAAAGTCAACACCATCAACTGCATGGACAACCCCTTCTTCGGTATAGAAGTAGGTCTTTAATTTTTTCACATCCAGCAATGGCCCTTTTTTATCTTTATGCTTATTTTTTGTCATTAATTAATCCTTTCTTAATAAGTTTTGACTTACCCTGTGTTACATCTTCAAGCGTGGGTCAATGGCATCTCGTAGCCCATCACCAGCGAAGTTAAAGGATAATACAGCCAAAAAGATTAAAACGCCTGGATAGAGTGCTAGTAATGGATACATTAACATATCTGTTCTAGCATTGGAGAGCATGTTTCCCCAAGTAGGTGTGGGCAATTGGACACCAAACCCCAAAAAGCTTAAGACTGATTCGACAATAATTGCTCCACCCACCGCTAAGGTTGAACTTACGATAATGGGAGCCATTGAATTTGGAATCATGTGGCGGAAAATGATTGATGTATCAGAAACGCCAAGTGCTTTTGAGGCTTCGGCAAATTCTTGCTCACGTAGGCTCAATACCATGCCACGCACTAAACGAGCCGGACCTGTCCATTGCAGGCCGGCTAAAATAACTACGATGACCACCACGCTTGTCCATTCCCTGGGTATGCCTGGTATTTCGACATTACGAAGGATGATTGACATCACTAATAGTAGTGGTAGAGAAGGTATGGTCAATACCAAATCAACAATACGCATAGCAATTGTGTCAGTCCAGCCACCATAGTACCCTGACACAGCCCCAACAGTCATGCCGAGAATTGTTTCCAAAAAAGAAACCGCAAAACCAACTGCGAGAGATATACGTCCCGCATAGAGTAATCGAGTCAACAGGTCACGCCCCAACTCATCTGTACCTAAAACATGATATCCACCTAAATGGTCAGTTGAAAACGGACCTAAACGTTGAGCACCTTTAACTTGATCAGTATAATCATAAGGCATAAATACTGGTCCAATAATCACACAAAGCAACAGGATACTAATAGTTATCAAACCGAGAAGTGCCATGCGATGTCTGATAAATCGCCGCCAAATAACCACAAACTGACTTTCCTCTTCGGTAGTCAGCAAGGCTTCAGCTTGTAATTCAGCAACTGTCATAACAATTTTTCCTTTCTATCAAATAAATTTCGTATTACAGGCTTCTTGCCTGTATGGACAAACTAGAAATCTGTCTTACGTGAACGGACTGAAAGTCCATTCTACAATGTAAGTTAGGAATAACGAATACGTGGGTCTACAACTGTATATAATACATCTGCTAACAACGTAGCAGCAACCACCAAGATAGCATTAATAAATAACAACGCCATCACCACGGGCCAATCATCCTGGTTAAGTGCCATGATGTACATATACCCAATTGCTTTGTAATTGAAAACCGTTTCGGTCACAATTGCCCCAGTAAAAATACTAGGAATTTGATAAACCACAATAGTAATAATGGGGATAAGCCCATTAGGTGTTGCCCCCAAAACGCCCAAGACACTGTTGGGGTCTATCCGAATACTAACAATGTCGCCACTCGGCAAGTAAGGGATGCCTGCTTTTTGAAACTGCATACTAAATATCATTATTATTATCAAGCCGAACCAAAAGACAGGCATGGATATTCCGAAAAAAGTAAATGTTGTTAAGGCATAGTCAAAACGTGAATACTGATTTACAGCCGAATATATACCGGCCGGTATAGATATCATCAAAGCTAAAATGGTTGACAGAACCATCAGATATAGGGTATTAGGCAAGCGTTCGGCGATAAGTTCAATGACGGGTTGTTGTTGGGCAATTTTCCATGATGCACCAAAATCGAGTCGTAAAATGCCTTTGCGACCTGATATTTTATAAGCATCTCGCCAGGCTGGCACATTTGCCATCCAATCATCACCAACTAACCAAGTAAGGTATTGCAAGTACCATGGCTTATCCAAGCCCATCAGTCCTTCTATGCGGTCAATATCACTTTGAGATACTTTATTGTTACCAGTTGCCATTGATAACCCTGACAGAGGTCCGCCCGGAGCAAAAGCCAATAAACCATAAATAATGATAGTCGCAGCAATAACAATAAATACCATTTGTATGGCACGACGAATGAGATAAGCGGTCATATTTTACCTCCTAATTATTAAGGGAGTAATGAAATAAAATCAGTAATATAGGGGGCAATCCCTTGTGGTTACCCCATTGTCAATGGTCAAACAAGAAAGGTTTTCAAAAACCTTTCTTGTCTTAATAAAAGAAGTCTTAAGGAGTGCAATACATAAATGCATTGCATGCAACAGCCTAAAGCTATTGTGCTCCTATTAACATTTTCTATTGACCTTCCCATCCCCATTCCCAAATATTCCACATTGCTGTGTTAATTGTGGGATTAGGTTTGTAGTTCAGCAAACCAGGTCGATAGGCTGAAACACTAACCCGTTGGAAAAGTGGTAGCGTAGGCAAATCATCGGAAAAGATAATTTGTGCTTCATCAAAGAGTGGTTTTTGCTCTGCTCGGCTTAATGTTCCTTCTGCTAGTTTACCAACTGCATCAAATTCAGGATTACAGTAACCGGGGTTATTTTGACCTGCCCAACCATTTTCTTCAGTGGGCCATTGCTCACAATAGTAAAGGTTGACTGGTGGTTCAACACCTGTCAGCCAAGCAAACTCACCTAAGTCATAGTGGCGACCAAAGAGCGGACCATCTGGTCCATCACCAAAATACTCACGAGAAGGCATCAATTCAATAAGCACACTCAAACCACAGTCTTTCATGTTTTCTTGGGTAACTTGTGTAATAATTTCCCGCATTTTGTTACCACTGGTTGTGTTAATGGTCACTTCAAACTTGATACCGTTTCTATCGCGAACGTTATCACCGTCGCTATCGACCCAGCCGACCTCTTCTAGGAGTGCCATGCCTTTATCGATATTGTAGTCATACTCTATCAATCCACTTTCGGGATACATAGGATGATTCTCAGGAATGAAGGTATGAATAACGGTACTTTGACCGTATAGTGCTTCATCCACCATTCGTTGACGGTCAATACAATGGGCAAAAGCCTTACGTACTTTCTTAGCCGCTTCCCATGCTGGAGTACCTACCCAACTTTCAGGGTCACTTTCATCGATTTCACCTAAGTCAGTGTAGCCCTGTGCCCCAAAGAATTGATAACGACCATCTACAGAGGCAAATCCAAAATCAATATGTTCCCAAACAGTACCTCGCTTGTAATTAGGAATTAAAATTCCTTGTTCTTCAGCTTGAACGAGGAACGGACTTTGATCCATGTCCATGCCGTCTTCTGTACCGAGGTCACACTCACCACTAATCAACTGTGCTAACAATTGATTGGTATCGGGTACAAACTTGTAGGTAACAGCCTCAAACTTAGGATAACCTTCACCTGCTTTGATGAAGTTTTCGTTCCTCACAACACGGATGTGTTGACCCGGTACCCATTCATCCATTTTGTATGGTCCAAACGAGGTGATACTTCGAAACCAGGTATCAAAGTAACAACTTGGGTACTATCGTCAGTCATTTCAAAAACGGCAGTACGTTCGGCTGATAATCGGCTTGGGTTGGGAGTATCTGGGTCATTATAAAGTTCCCAAGAGAGGTCAAAGTCCTCAGCTGTAAGGGGTGTACCATCTTCCCAGACAAGCCCTTCAACAAGCTTGTAGGTAATTACGATTTGGTCAAGTTCAAGAGGTTCTTCTAACGTAGTCGTGTCAGTCATTCTTGTACCTGTTTCAGGGTCAAAATATACAATATCATCCCCTGGACTAACCGTAACCTTGTTAAGAACTGCTCCACCATTATCAATGGTTGGTAGTTCTGTTAGACCATAAGCGGCTTGATAGTCAAAGTCAGCTCCTGTAAAGAAACCATTTACCATGCCCAACGCTGCTTGAATATGGCTACCAGCGAGCATGTTACCACCGTAGATATACAGGGTGTCTGGCTCCTGAGCCTGACAGATTACCAACTCAGTTGGAATCATTGCATCTGACGCAGGGGCTTTGGCAGCTGTGGCAGCAATTGCTTCCGCAGTTTGTATGGCGGCTTGGGCTTCAGCTTGGGCTACTTTTTTCGCTTCTGCGGCATCAGCTAGAGCTTCTGCCACAGCAGTTTGAGCAGCAGCTACTTCTTCTGAACCTGAGTCTCCTGCGGCGGCTGCTTTTTCTTCAGCTTCCTTAAGCACCTTTTCAGCTTCAGCAGCTTTGGCATCAGCAGCTTCTTCTGCCGCTGCAATTTTTTCAGCCGCAGCTTCTTCTGCTTCTTTCACTTTGGCATCAGCTGTTTTTTGGACACCAGGATCCGCAGTTGGTTGTGCACCACATGCAGACACTAACATCATTACTAAAGTTAATAAACTTACAACAAATAAATATTTTTTCGACATATTTTTTCTCACTATTATACTTTGTTATATTAACACATGTTATATAATTATTAAGAATAAATTTTCTTAACAAACTAAAAACCTTATATACGATAGGCATACTACAATAGTAACCTAAAATAAGAATTCGCAAAACAAGATAGCAAGTTTTCTAGTATACAAACAAAGAATACTACAAATGCCGAACTCTGGCAAAAATGAACTAACAATTTTTTGATTAAACGAAAACTCCACGCTTGTAGTCCTCATGCAATGTGAGGTATTTAACCTCCAGTCCTACTATTAACTGCCTTCTCTTATACACATACAATACGATTACTATACTGATTAGGTTCAAAATTAAATATAGACTACAAAAATTCAAGTACAACATGCATAATATAATAAAATAAGAATTTAGACAAATATCGACTGGTGATTTTCAGATTAGTATATTTCAACTTTAGATATTTGGGAATTAAAGTAGGATATGGAAATTCCTAAAGAACCTTAAGTTGATTGTATTCTGTTAGTTTGTGCTACGGTGAGTAGTTTTCTGACATGTAAAAAGAAAATGAAACGTTAGATTTAATGGTACCAATGGTTGCACGCACAAGCGAAATAAATCTTTGGGGCGATAGAGATACCACTTGACATCTAGCCATGTACGCGGGAATGGACGTTCGTATTTCATCGTTCTTTTCACAATTAAACCATTATCCTCTAAAAAATCTTGCCAATCCAAACGAGCCGCATAGCGTTGAATCGGTTGATTATCCAAACTGGTTCGCCCTTTGCGATAGGCAACTAAAATATTTGTCAATAGGCTAAACGTGTTGGGGACTAGGATGTATACCCAACCATCGGGATTCACCACTCGTGCCATTTCACGTACCCCAAAAGCCATGTCTTTGTAATGTTCCAAACTGCCCATGCAACCGATAACATCAAAAGTATTATCCGCATGGGGGATAGCTTGTCCATTGGCAACGTATAAGGGTAAATCGGGAAACATGAAACTTCCTTGTTTAATTGCCGATGGGGATAAATCCTCACCAAAGCTATGTTCTGTTTTTGATTTTACATGATGAGATAATTCACCTTTACCACAAGCAACATCTAAAAATTTAGAATCGGGTGAAAGGTCAAATTTATCAACTGCCCACATGTAAAACGATTCTAATTGCGAAATATTTTCGTTGTCATACAAAGTATCATAAGCCTGACGGGCGTTTTTTCCACGATAGATAATTGAGTTAAGACGTATTTCTAGCATAATTGTTTATCGAAAGCGAGGTAAGAAAACCCACCGATGCCATTAGGCTCGGTGGATTGAGGTTTTTATTCCTCTATCCTCTCTTCTCTATCCTTCTTCCTGCAATAGCCCTCCCGATACCGTTAGTGGCTCAGGTGGGTAGTTGACGTGTTCAAGTTTGATTATCAAAACTATAATCTCCCCCCCATTTTACCCCCAAAATCAATATTGTGAAATTTATACGATTAAGATGGCAATTGTTCATTTTTCTCATGCCAATGTTCTGCAACTTTCCCAAAAGTCAAAATTTGAGAAAATAACCATGATGAAGTAGAATAATGGAAATCATAATTTTATACAAGGAGAAACCATGTTAAAACCATTACAACTTGACGAATCTGCTTTATGGAAAAAGCGATTTCAACTTCCCATTATGTATGGGGCAACCATATCAAAGAAAAATCCCGAATTGGGTGTAGTCATTAGTAACCAATCATGTGAGACACCACATGTCTATTATTTTGAAGACCAAAAAGGGAATGAACTTGGTCATTTTTTCCGTGTTCCTTATGAAGGTGGCGACCCTGAAAACATAACGCCAAATTTATCTTTGTATGCCGTTCGTGGTTTTCATTTTAGCCATGACAGTAGCACAATTGCTATCAATGCCATTTATGAAAAACATTTTCATCTATATTGCATTGCTGTCAAACAAGATGGTTCACTAGATGAGCCGCGTCTAATTCATCGAACTGAATATGAAACGTGGGAATGCATGTTGTCTTATGATGGCAAGTTAATGGCTGTTATATCTACTGAAAGGGCAAAGGGATTACGCCATCATAGCATTTTAGTTTTCGATACGCAATCAAATGAACGGGTTGGGGAATTATGGGATGGTGAACAAAACAGTGTCATGCCATGCATGTTCTCACCTATTCCCGATGATAATCGTATATTAGGCATCACAACCCAAACTAGTTTTGAGCGACCATTAGTATGGAATCCGTATACCAATGAGCGATTTGAGTTTACTCTGCCTGATATGTCAGGAGATGTCACACCATGTGACTGGTCAGAAGATGGGAAACGAGTTCTTTTAAGCAACATGAATGAAGCTCAACAACAACTTTATATCTACAATCTAAGTGAGAATTGTTTGCATGTACTCGACCATCCTTCAGGAGTGTATGATGATTCTAATTTTGCAGGGAATGGTGAAATTATGACTCATTGGCAAAATTCAATAACTCCCATGCAAGTGGTTATGTTGCATGAAAAAACAGGTTATAAAACCCGAACGCTGTTAGCCAGTGGTGAGACAATGCCAGGACATGCTCTCCGTTCTATCACTTACAATTAATTTTCGCGGCTCGACAACTTTTGGGCGAAAATTCCAAACGATGATTTGGGGTGACATTGGACATTGGGAATTAGAAGACATGGTGGCTGCTAGAAATTGGCTGGTCGAGTCAGGAATTGCTAAACCAGAAGCAATGATTTTGACGGGACGTTCTTATGGTGGCTATTTGACATTATTGGGATTAAGCAAACATCCCGATTTATGGGTAGCTGGGATTGCTTATGTAGCTATTGCCGATTGGGCAATGAATTACGAAGATGCTATAGATGCCATGAAGACAGCATTTAATGCTTGGTTTAAGGGAACTCCCAAAGACAAACTTGAATCATATCGAAAAAGTTCACCGGTTACTTATGCCAAACATGTCAAGGCTCCTGTCGCCATCATACAAGGGTACAATGACTCACGAACTACACCACGCCAGATGGAAGTTTATGTGGATAAGCTAAAATCACTTGGCAAGGATGTGGAAATTCATTGGTATGATGCAGGACATGGTGTGCCTAATATTCATGAGATGATTCGACTGTTAGAATTACAACTAAAATTTGTCTATCGGGTTCTCCAATAAACTATACTTGCTAAATGTAGGGGTTTATGGCATAAACCCGCTTATGGTATTCACAAAACTAATCATTTTTTTGTATAGTTTTTGAAGTAGCCGCAAATTCCAATTGCTGTAACCATTCTCCCATACATTCAGGGCTGTTCAATGCTAGAGCGAAAAAGCTCGCTTTTTCATGTCAAGGCAAGCCTTGACCCTCAAATCTACAATGTTTTTAGCAATTATCCGAAACAAACCATGTTGTCTGCCGATATCAGGTGAAAGGTCATCTGTAATAACATCGCCGTTTGGCATGACTACTTGGCTACGATAACGAATACCTTGCAAGTCAAATGAACGTGTTATTCGCCATTCGTTGATGGGACTCCAGCGACTCCGCCATACAGAACGATAATTTCCTTTGTACTCAATCGCCGGTCCAACGTACATATTTGTGTTAGACATAGGGAAATCCCCATAAAGTGTTGTGTTTTTCCCCTGTACAGGTGTAAATTCAAAAACCAGTATCATGTTAGGCTGTATCCAGCTGGGTTTTAGTGGCCAGCGATACCAATTGCGTTCATCATTATAATAACCTCCCCATTTAAGCATGCGAGGCGTATAGCCATCTTCTTTGCGAAGGACTTGCCCATTCAACCGAATATTCACCAATCCCCTCATGTCGATTAAAATCCATGGGATTAAAAAGATGGCTACAGGTAAAATGAGTTGTTGCCATTTCCAATTACTTTTATCAATATCAGCAATTAGCCATGTCAAGATAATTAATCCTAGTATGAGACGTAGGCTCAATGCAATAGTTAATAAAGCATTTGAAGACAAATTTTTGAAAAGTAAAGCTATCAAACTGACATCAATCATGAAAATCATGCTGACCAAAAATATAACTGAAATTAGTTTCAAACTTATCACTTGAAACCACCATGTATAATGTTGCGATTTTTTTCTAGCAAATGTATTGCCGAACAAACTTCCTGCCATGCCAATTAAAACGGGTATCCATGGAATGGCATGACGAGGTTCAACAATAATTAATGTGTGGATAGCGGTAAAAACGATAGCACTAATAGCAAAAAACCAGGCTAGTACACCTTGTTCAGTTTGGTATCCCATCCAATACAACAATCCTGCTAGACCAAATAATATGACAATTTGATGAAAAATAATGATAAAAGTTTGTCGCCAAGAAATAGGAAATTGTCGCCATGGAGTCGACCAAATACGATACATGGATGTAATAATTGTTTGATTTATTGTCCAAAATTGAGTTGAGTTTTGAAACAGATTGCGGAGTGAGTCACGTAAAGACTCTGGTTGATTAGACGTATCCCAAGTTATGACTCGCCATCCTTCCTGTTCAGGGCGGGGCATTAAATTTAGATATGAGCCACCAGGTTGAAACCCCAAGACAACTTGGCTTGAGTGATTAAAGAACGTGAGAGGATGTTCAGATGATGACAAGCGAAAAAAAAACTGCTTATCTTGAGGAATGACATTCTCCTGCAACTGAAAAAAGGTGTAAAATCCCCATATCATAGCAGCAAGTGTACCACCCCATGCATTAGAAAAATAATAGCCAAGTTGGAAAATAATGGCAATACTTAACCCGATAATAAATGTCTGCAAAATTAAAAATCCAGCATAATTACTCCCAAAAATCCACATGCTCATGCCTAATGTAATTGCTGTCAAATTTCCACGACTCAGGATAATTTCTAGTGGGTTTCGTAATTTATAACGCGAGAGAGTTTCAAATTTATCAATTTCTAAACCGTCTGCGACTCCTAAAAATGTTTCAAAATCAATTTCACCAGCGAGATAACGGTTCATGCCTGTTTGTTCAAATACTTCTTGCAAAAATGGATGGTGGCTAGGGTACTGCACACCACACGTAGCATGTTCGCCAAAAATTGCTCGGCACCCGCGAATGACGGAGCCTAAAAAGTAGACAGCATTGTATGTATACCACTGCTCATCCCCTGAAATAGAAGTGTATTTTAAGTTCATTGAAAACAAATGACCTGCTGTCGTGCTTAAGACAATGAGGCTGATAATTAAAAGTTTTTGTTGTGTATGAGTCATGTGTTTGTAAGGATGTGCCCTTGTGGTCGCCGCTACTTTCTATCTAATAGAGTTCTAATTAAATAGTAAGGGCGTTTTCGTACTTCGATGTAAATACGTCCAATATATTCTCCGATAATGCCCAAACCTGCTAATTGGATTCCGAATAAAATTAACAATAAGGCAACAAATGAACTGAGCCCTGTGACATTGATATTAAAAATAATTCGCCATGCCAATAAAAATAATCCTGTACTAATACCAAGAAAAGCCATTAAAAATCCTGTAGCTGTTACTATTTGAATTGGTAGTAAGGAATAACTGGTAACAATATCAATGGTCATGCGAATCAATCTTCCAATTTTATAACGAGATTGTCCATCGGCAGGAGCCTCATGGCTGACAGGTACTTCAACAATTTTTACTCCCAACCAACCTGTTAAGGCGGTAATAAATTTTGCTGATTCTTCTGTTTGGTTAAGTAATTGTACTACTTCTCTTTGATAGACGCGCATCATGCTACCGTAGTCATGCAACATGACTCCTGTAGACTTGGAAATTATCCAGTTGACAAATTTTGATGGTAATGTCCTCAATATCGAGTCTTGGCGGATTTGTCGTAATCCTACAACTACATCATATCCCTCTGCAAATTTATTAAGAAGTTTTGGAATTTCTTCGGGTGGATTTTGCAAGTCGGAGTCTAAGGTAATAACAATTTTTCCTTCGATTTGCTCAAAACCAGCTGTAACAGCAGGATGTTGTCCAAAGTTTCGCAGGAGGCGAATACCCTTAACATGTGTGCTGTCTTGCTGATATACATTCTGCAAAACGGCAAAGGTATTATCTTGACTGCCATCATCTACATAAATGATTTCATAAGGTTCATTAAGTAGGTGCATGACAGCCGAAACCCGTTGGTGCAGAATCGGCAATATTTCGGCATCGTTAAACAAAGGAATAACTACCGAATAGGTCAAGGTTGGTGGTTGATAAATGTAAGCTGAAACAGGTTGTAAATATTGCAATATACTGCCATTCATCCCTAACCCTCTCCCATAGAGATGGGAATATTAATCCAATTCTCCTCGCATGAGAAGGGTGCTGGGGGGGGGTTGAGGTCTACTAACGAGTCTGTTCTACGGTCAGACAAGATGTCTAACTAATTAAAAACTGGAAATTCCCAGTTTGGTACATCGTCGTGGGAAACTCAACCGAGGGAAAACATGAATAAAACACAGCACCAGTGCCTATTCTCTTTATTTTTAGCGACTCCTTAGAAATATGCCTTATTTAGCATTATTTAGCCAGATTTACTTAGAATTTCATCAAGACTTTTTTAAGGTTTTGTGTTAAAATAGATATAGTTAAATTTTTTTATAATATTTCACTTTTTAAGGAGGCTTAATGTTTAAGTCAAAACGTATTTTTAATTTCGTAGTATTTTTGTTGGTTATTTTTTCCTTAAATGGATTCATGGTGTTAGCTCAAGAGCCGACACCGCATCAGTTGGATGGACAGGATGTGGTTCAAGATGAACCTACGCCGAGTTCGTTGCATGCTTCTAAAGTTGAGAAAACTGCGGGGGATGATCATGATTATTACCTTAATATCATGTATCGTATAAAATCAGATGGTGTTCGTGCAATGGAACGTGGCGGAGAAGAATCATCCATAAGCCGAGGAGATGCAATGAGGGCGTTAATCATTGCTTTAGAAAGTGAGGGCTTTCACAAAAGTTGTAATACAAGTAATCCATTTCCCGATGTGGATGAAAACACAGATAATTACGAATATATCTGTAAAGCCAAACGATGGAGAATCGTTGGGGGTTACAGCGATGGTTTGTTCAGACCTGACGAATCAATTACACGATGTCAAATGGCTGTTGTTGCATCAAATACCCTTGACCGAGTTTTTAAGCAAGAACCTGACCTAGATGAAGGTGAGTCATTTCCCGATGTTCCGAAAGGTCATGGGTGCTATGAGTTTGTTCAACGTGGTTATGAGCAAGGGCTTTATCGTGGATATAGCGATGATGGCACGTTTCAGCACCATAACGATTCTGAACCAACCAACAAGGGAGAAGCTGCTATCATTTTAGGACGTACGGTTTTAGAATTACCTGATTTTGAAGTTGGTAGTTATACTTGTGAATCTGCTAATGCCGACGGTACACTTAATCCTAATACCAATTATGCCTGTACCGTAACGTTTGAAAATAATGCCAAACGTGATGGAAATCGTGGTCAAATTTACCCACCTAATACAAAAGCTAAAAACTTCTTTGAATTTGAACTTTCATTTAATGGAGCCACTAATGGTACCACAATAAAACCAAAATCTCAACAGTTTGATGAAAGGGACTTTAATGACCGCACATGGGATGTTACTATTAATTTCACAACAGGTAATGCAGGTACTTACCAGCTTTGTGCTGAAATTGACTCTTCTAATCGAATTGTAGAAGGAGATAAACGGGGCAATTATGAATCAAATAATGATGATTGTTTTGACATTACCGTCGGCAAAGATGCCGAAGTCACAGTTTCTCCCGAATCTGCTCAACAAAATGAACCTTTTACCATTAAGGGCGAAGGCTTTGACGGTTTTTCAGATGTTAAGTTATTCCTAACTTCACTTGATAGTGGAGAAACCAAAGATTTGCCAGTCGATACTGGTACTGAAATTAAAACTGATGAAGATGGTAATTTCACTTATACATGGAAACCTGACTGTAATGTTCCTGTCGGTAAATATAAAATTGGTGCAGAAGACGAACAAGAAATTCAAGATACATCTGATGAATTTGAAATCGCAGCAGGTGCAACAGACTGTAATTGTGTTGCTGATATTGTAACTGCCTTAGACCCATTGGTTATTCAAGTCGGAGAGCCCTTTGATGTTTCCAATGCTACTGATGACCACGTTACTACTTGGACATGGCTTCATAATGGCAATACATTCAATGATAAAGAACAAAAATTTCGTTATGATGAGTCTGGTACATTCCAAGTAGATTTGACCACCACATGTCAGAATGGTTTATCACACACTGACTCGATTGACGTGATTGTAGAAGCTAAACCTTTGGTAGCAAGTTTTGAGTTTCTCTATCCTGATGAAAATGGCAAACCGATTGCTGGAAGTATACCAGGACCGATTGACCTCTTCCTAAAAAATACTTCTCCTAAATTGGAAGATATTGATGAGTTTGAGTGGCGAGTTGATGGCAATCTGATAAGTAGAGAAATGCATGCCAGTTTCAATTTCGAACCTGGTGAACATACTGTAACACTAATTGTTACCGATACTGACCGTGCTGAAAATAATTCAGCAACTGAACTTGAAACAATCGTCATCGACACCGAACCGAAGCC